>DHJV01000161.1:0-171 GCA_002404515.1 Lachnospiraceae bacterium UBA4711
GCAAAGCAGATGATCTACACAGCCAGAAATATTAAGGCGGATGAGGCATACAGAATTGGCCTTGTAAACGCTGTATATCCATTGGAGGAGCTTCTCCCGGCAGCTAAGAAGATGGCAGCAGGCATCGCAGCAAATGCTCCGATTGCTGTCAGAAACTGTAAGAAGGCAATC
>DHJV01000161.1:183-1573 GCA_002404515.1 Lachnospiraceae bacterium UBA4711
GATGCAGATATGGATCAGGCAATCGTGATCGAAGAGAAGCTCTTCGGTGACTGCTTCGAGACAGAAGACCAGAAGGCAGGTATGGGCAACTTCCTTGAGAAAGACAAGGAGAAGAAGTTAAAGGTTGTTCCTTTCCAGAACAAATAATAAACAAGTAAGTAATTAAAATTTTAAGGAGGAAATAAACATGAAGGTTGGCGTTATTGGTGCTGGTACCATGGGACAGGGCATTGCAAAGGCATTTGCTATGGTTGATGGTTATGAAGTTGCACTTTGCGACATCAAGCAGGAGTGGGCTGAAGGCGGAAAGGATAAGATCGCTAAAGGCTATGCAAGACTCGTAGAAAAAGGAAAGATGACACAGGAGAAGGTAGATGCAATTCTTGCAAGCATCACACCTGGTCTGAAGGAAGACCTCTGTGCAGACTGCGATCTGATCGTAGAAGCTGCATTCGAGGATATGGGAGTTAAGAAGACAACATTTGCTGAGCTTGACAAGATTGCAAAGCCAGAGTGTATCTTCGCTTCTAATACATCTTCACTTTCTATCACAGAGATTGGAAATGGTCTTACACGTCCTATGATCGGTATGCACTTCTTCAATCCTGCTGACAGAATGAAGCTCGTTGAAGTTATCGCTGGTGTAAATACACCTCAGGAGACAGTTGATCAGATCATCAAGATCTCTGAGGAGATTGGTAAGACTCCTGTACAGGTAAATGAGGCTGCTGGTTTCGTTGTAAACCGTATCCTTATCCCAATGATCAACGAAGCGGCTTTCATCAAGATGGAAGGTGTTTCCGATATCGCTGGTATCGATGCAGCTATGAAGCTTGGTGCAAACCATCCAATGGGACCACTTGAGTTAGGTGATTTCGTAGGCTTGGATATCTGCCTTGCAATCATGGATGTTCTTTATAAGGAAACAGGCGACAGCAAGTATCGTGCATGCCCATTGCTTCGTAAGATGGTACGTGGTGGAAACCTCGGCTGTAAGACAGGCAAGGGATTCTACGTATACAACGCAGATCGTACAAAGACACCTGTTGACGCTCAGTAATAAGCGTACAATTTCCGCATGTGGCTGTCAGCCACGTGCGGGTGTAATAATCAATCTATTATGGAGGATAGAAAGAATGGATTTCACTTTAGACAAGAAGTATGAAATGGCGCAGACTCTGTTCAAGGATTTTGCGCAGAATGAAGTAAAGCCTCTTGCACAGGAAATTGATGAGCAGCACAGATTTCCAAGAGAGACTGTAGACAAGATGGCAAAGTATGGTTTCTTAGGAATTCCTGTTTCTAAGGAATTAGGTGGACAGGGCTGTGATATTCTCACATATGTTATGTGTGTAGAAGAGCTTTCTAAGGTTTGTGGTACAACAGGCGT
>DHJV01000161.1:1725-12963 GCA_002404515.1 Lachnospiraceae bacterium UBA4711
GGTGCTGGTACAGATGCACAGGGACAGCAGACAAAGGCAGTTCTTGATGGCGACGAGTGGGTACTGAACGGTTCTAAGTGCTTCATTACAAATGGTAAGGAAGCTGACGTATATATCGTTATCGCTGTTACAGGTATCATCGAGAAGCGTGGCAGAAAGATGAAAGAGATTTCTGCATTTATCGTAGAGAAGGGAACACCTGGATTTACATTTGGTACAAAGGAAAACAAGATGGGTATCTGTGGTTCTTCTACATATGAGTTGATCTTCACAGACTGCCGTATCCCTAAGGATGCACTTCTTGGACAGAAGGGCAAGGGCTTCAATATCGCTATGCACACACTCGATGGTGGTCGTATCGGTATCGCTGCTCAGGCACTTGGTATTGCTGAGGGCGCTCTTGAGACAACTGTAAACTATGTAAAGGAAAGAAAACAGTTTGGCAGATCAATTGCTCAGTTCCAGAATACACAGTTTGTACTTGCTGATCTTGCTACAAAGATCGAGGCTGCTAAGCTTCTTGTATACAAGGCTGCAAGAAAGAAAGATGAGTATCAGGCAGGCGCTAAGGTTTCTTACTCTGTAGAGGCTGCCATGGCTAAGCTTTATGCTGCTGAGGTTGCTATGGAAGTAACAACAAAGTGTGTACAGCTTCATGGTGGTTATGGTTACATCAAGGAGTATGACGTTGAGCGTATGATGAGAGATGCTAAGATCACAGAGATCTACGAAGGTACTTCAGAAGTACAGCGTATGGTTATCTCAGCAAACTTGTTAAAGTAAGGAGGTACTTATCGTGAAAATTATCGTATGTATTAAGCAGGTACCTGATACAAAGGGTGGCGTACAGTTTAACCCGGATGGTACATTGAATAGAGGAGCAATGCTCACAATTATGAACCCAGATGATAAGGCTGGTCTTGAGGCAGCTCTTAGACTGAAGGATCAGTATGGCGCTGAGGTTACAGTTCTTACAATGGGACTTCCAAAGGCTGCAGATGTTCTTCAGGAAGCAATCGCTATGGGCGCTGACAAGGGTGTTCTTGTAACAGACCGTGTACTTGGTGGTGCTGATACGTGGGCAACATCTACAACAATCGCTGGTGCGATCAGAAAGCTTGACTATGATCTGATCATCACAGGCCGTCAGGCTATCGATGGTGATACAGCTCAGGTTGGTCCTCAGATCGCTGAGCACCTTGGACTTCCGGTTATCTCTTATGCACAGGAGATCAAGGTTGATGGAGACAGTGTAATCGTTAAGCGTCAGTATGACGATGGTTACCATATGGTAAAGGCTCAGATGCCATGTCTTATCACAGCACTTTCTGAATTAAATGATCCAAGATATATGACACCAGGTGGAATTTTCGATGCAGTCAATGCAGAGATCACAACTTTTGGTAGAGCAGATCTTGTAGGCGTTGATGATTCAAACATCGGTTTGAACGGTTCTCCAACAAAAATCGCCAGAGCTTCTGACAAGGTTAAGAAGGGTCAGGGCGAGATGGCTCCAGAGGACGCAGATCCAGTAAGCTATATTGTTGGTAAACTGAAGGAAAAGCACGTAATTTAATTAAAAAGGAAAAGTGGTGAATAAAATGGGAGCAATGAATGCAGAAGAAATAGCAAAGTACAAGGGCGTATTCGTCTTTGCACAGCAGGTAGATAATGTATTAAGCGGAATCTCTTTCGAGCTTGTTGGCGAAGGAAAGAGACTTGCAGAGAAGTTAGGCACAGAAGTAACAGCAGTATTGGTTGGTTCTGATGTTTCAGGACTTGTAGATGAGCTTGCTGCTTACGGTGCAGATAAGGTAATCGTAGTAGACGATCCAGAGTTGAAGAATTACAGAACTGAGCCATATGCACACGCACTTGCTTCAGTTATCAATGAGTTCAAACCAGAAATCATGTTGGTTGGTGCAACAGCAATTGGTCGTGATCTTGGTCCTACAGTTTCGGCCAGAGTTCAGACAGGACTTACAGCAGACTGTACATTACTTGAGATTGGTGATTTCCCTATTAATCCAATCCCTGGAAAAGAGCAGAAGCACAATCAGCTTCTTATGACTCGTCCAGCATTTGGTGGTAACACAATCGCTACAATCGCATGTCCAGACAACCGTCCTCAGATGGCTACTGTACGTCCAGGCGTTATGCAGAAGCTTGACAAGGTTGAGGGTGCAAAGGCTGAGGTTATCAACTACAACCCAGGCTTCACACCAAATAACAGATATGTAGAGATCCTTGAGATTTCTAAGGCTGTTTCAGACATCAAGGATATCATGGATGCAAAGATTCTTGTATCTGGTGGTCGTGGTGTTGGTTCTGCTGAGAACTTCAAGATTCTGGAGGATCTTGCAGATGTACTTGGCGGACAGGTTTCATGCTCACGTGCCGTTGTAGATTCAGGCTGGAAGCCAAAGGAGCTTCAGGTTGGTCAGACAGGTAAGACTGTACGTCCACAGCTCTACTTCGCAATCGGTATCTCAGGAGCAATCCAGCACGTAGCTGGTATGGAAGAGTCTGATATCATTATTGCAATCAATAAGGATCCAGACGCTCCAATCTTTGATGTAGCTGACTATGGTGTTGTTGGTGATCTGAACAAGATCGTTCCAGCACTGACAGAGGCTATCAAGGCTGAGCTTGCTGCAAAGTAATCTTATTACTTGCAAAAGTAAATACTAGATAAGAGTTTAGAACCACCGTGTATCGTAAGATATGCGGTGGTTTTTGCGTATCTTGTCTCTGCGCAAGTTTGTTGAGTCAAAGTGGGTGCAAGAAGAGAAAAACAAGCAGGAAAACCCACAGTGTGGGCGCGGGAGGAGAAAAGCAAGCGAGAAAACCCACTTTGGAAGCTTATTGATATGTTGAAGAGAGAAAACTGGGTGTGGGAGGGAAGAAGTAAGCGGAAAAACCCACAGTGTGGGCGAGGAGGGCGCATATGTGCGAAGCACATATTTAGGATGCGCCCGACGATATACCACAGAGCGAAAGCGATGTGGTGACACCCGAGAAAGAGAAAAGCAAGCAGGAAAAACTGTGGGAAGGGAGACAGGAATGCCGATAATGCTGTTGGTTTATTTATGAGAGATTTATCGGTATTTTCTGAATCGATCCAAGTACTTCAATTTTAGTTAAAAGGGAGTTTATTCGTGTTTGACAGGAGTTTCGTTATAGATTGTTTATTACTATGATTTTTACTAATTGTTATAAATACCACATTGTGAATATATTCACAATGTGGTATAATTTGCATAAAGAAAGATATTATATCTTCAGGTAATGACAGAAAGGGGGAATAATAATTTAGTTAGGAAGATTATAATATTCTTTATAAATACGGACGATTAGGAGAAAATTATGAATAACGATATGAATCAAAATCAAAATCCGAATCAGGGACAATTTCAAAATCAATATCAATATCAACAAAATCAATACCAATATCAATATCCGCAGCAACCACCGGAGTCACCGGGTTTTGGAGTTGCATCTATGGTATTAGGAATTATATCGTTGTGCTTATCTTGTTGTGCATATTTTATATCAATACCATGTGCAATAGTTGGAATTATATTGGGTTTGATAGGTCTGAAAAAGCAGGCTGGTCGGGGAATGGCGACGGCAGGTCTTGTATGTAGTATTATATCATTTATTCCCGCGATTATTCTTATTTCAACTGGAGCATCAATAGTGTCGTCGTTAAAAAATTTTTGATGTAATATTTATTGATTATAGTTGCATTGTTTAATAAAATGAAAATATCAATTAAGAATTATTTGTTATTTGCTTTATTTGTATGTGCTGTGATTGCGGCTCTGCTTATTAAGGTATATGATATTGATTTGGTAAAAATCATACCAGCACATTGTATATTATATGAAAATTATGGGTTTTATTGTACTGGGTGTGGAGGAACGCGTGCATGTATGGCTCTGATCCATGGTAATTATATAGAGAGCATTCGCTATTACCCTGCAATTATTTATTTAGTGGGATTATTTATATATTATTTTATTATGAATATAATTAGTCTAGCTAAAAAGATGCATAAAATGATTGTGAAGCCTATACATTTTTATATTTTAATTGCTATAATATTAATACAATGGATAGTTAAAAATTTTTTATTAATAATTCTTAACTATCATATTATTTAAAAGCAAAAGGAAAGAATTATAAAATAATTCTTTCCTTTTTATATAGGTAAATTGTTTGCTACAGAATTTAGGTTATTTAAATGATACAATATCGTTTGGAGTACATTCTAAAATATTACATAATTTATTTAGGGTTAACATTGTAATATTTTTTCCTTTTTTTAAACTATCCAGAGTTCGATTATCTATTCCAGATTTTAAAAGCTTATATTGACTTATGTTCTTTTGCTCCATTGTAGCCCAAAGCGGAGAATAATCTATCAAAAGAATCAACCTTTCCTTTTTTATAGAGTATATCCAAATTGCTAAAAATAGCATATTGTGAATATAATCACAACATGCTAAAATTTTTATAAAATAATAAACAAGGGGAGCAGACTAAAATGAAAAAAATAAAAATATTTTTATTGGTTATGTGTGCCATCATTTTATGCGGTTGTACAAAAAGTCAGGAACAGTTTTCCAAGGAAATTACGAATGTCGTGGAGCAATATAATAATGGGGATATTTCCTATGACGAAGCATCTTCAGAATTAAGTTCTATGTATAATAATGCAGATTCAGAGATGAAAACAAAAATTGATGAAGAGCAAGCACTGCTGGATAATCTTAAAGTATCAAAGGATGCATTCGCATCAGCACAGAATGCAAGTAACGTAAATAATTACAAGTTGTCAATCAAGAGCTATGCAGATGTAATTGCAGAAGATACGAATTACGAAAAGGCGCAGCAGGCGATTGTAGATGATGGTAATAAGTATTTGGAAGAGGTACATAAATTAGGTGAGACCTATATTTCTGAGGATAAATATGCAAAAGCAATTTCTGCATATAAAGATTCGAAGGATGTATATGATGATGGCAGTGCGGATACTTGGATTGCGGATACAGAAAGTCAGTACAAGCAGAATATAGAAGCGCAGATTGAAAAGTGCGTGTCGGATGGAGACTATCAAACAGCAATCATAGATTACAATGAGTTGTATGATTATTTTAAGGATGAGACATACACTGTAAAAATAGCTGAGTTGGAAAATGAATGGGTAAATAAGGTTGTTGCAGAATCTGAACAGTATTTGAGCAATGGAGACTACCAAAATGCAAAGAAAGTTTTAAATCCTGCATTGGGACGTATAAAAGATGATGAAGAGTTAAAGACGCAGGAAGCTCGTGTAGAGGAGTTTACACCGGTAAATTTATTCTCTCTGGATTCTTTTGCTGAAACGACAGGACAGTGTGTATCTGTAAAAAATTGGTCAACTGGAGACAAGACAAATACAGGAAATTCCGGTTATGTAGGCAAAAAAGTAAGTGTCGAGGATAATATGGGAATTGGAGATATTGTAGATTATAGGTATAAATCAATTTACAATATTGACGGAAACTACAATACACTTACAGGGCTGTTTGCAATTGATTTTGATTCAAAAGATTGTACCGCAGGTAATTTTGGCGCACAGTTTTTTGTTGTTGCAGATGAGGATATCATATATCAATCCGATTGGATTCGAGGCGGAGATATGCCGCTTGAAATCAATTTAGATATATCGGGAAGAAATCAGGTCGCGGTAGGTGTGTTTGTAGTTAATTTTCTAAATGGTGGGCATTTGACTTATACAGAAGATTTCTCCGTAGGCTTATGTGATCTGTATTTGAATAAAACATATGTGCCGAAAGGGACGAATGCAGATGGCGTATCAGGTGAGACGGATAATGGCGTTGCACCAAGTGAAAATGAATAAGATTACATTCGGATGAGAGGGATGGTGATAAAGTGTATTGTAAAAAATGTGGAAATTATATAGAAGAAGGACAGGTCTTTTGTTCCAGTTGTGGGTGTGGGCAAAAAACAACAAGTAATATAATAAAATGGATAGGTTTTGGGATAATAGTAATTGTTATGTTATGTCTGATTAGTAGTCGTTTATTTTATATTTATATGCAACGGAAGTATTCGGATGAAGATTCGTTTAAGGAAATGCTTGTGGAAACATCGGGGCTGGTTTTGGATAATAATAGAGATTTGCATGATATAAATATTAATTCAGAAAAACAAGTTGATGTAAAAACTATATATTATCAAAAATTAAATGAATTTAGTTTATTAGTAGATCTAGACATGGGGAACGGGTATTTAAGAGATGTGCAGGTTACTGTGTATGTGCCGGTGTTTGGAAATAGCCATTCGGATGTGAAATGGGATTATTGTTATAGTGAACATGATTATTATAGTAGTCTGCCACAAAAAGGAAATACAAAGAAAAATTATACGAAATTAGAGTATAAATAAATTTGTCGTAAAACATGTTTTGATGATTATGATAGAAAAGTTACTGTATATTAAAAGCGATATGCAGTAACTTTTTTGCTTGGAAAATAAGAATTGAGCAAATATAATGCTACCAATGGTAGCATATAATTGAGAACAAAAATATTGATTTTTACATAAAAATACTTATAATATAAATAAAATAGTATGCTTAATAAAGATATATCGTTATTCAGGTGTAGTAATTGGTTATTGCAGAGATGTTGTTATATTTCTGTGTTTAAATAATATATGGGGTTACGCATGATAAAATATGATATGAACGGAAATCCATTTAAAAAGGCTACATTTTGGTTAGAACCAAGTGAATATGCAAAAATAAATGGGGAAATAAATAATTGTTATTATGGACTTTATTTGAATACAGAAATATTTGCTCATGCATCTTTTGGGATAGATGGAAAGGCTTATATTTACTGGTTTGAGAATCATGGATATAACGATTATAATTGTTTTATGCGAGTAAGAGATTATCATTAAGGAGGAATGAATATGAAAACTGAATTAGAAAAATTCACAATTCGATTAAATAATATTGAGAATTCTTATTATGGATTTGTTGTAGCAGTGCTCAATTACGTTCAAAGAAAATCAGAAAGACTTGATGTTGTTGAGGCGTTTCTTAATGCTAATCCGGCTGCTTCGACTTCTGAAATACTTGAATTTATTTCAAATCAAAAGGATTTTTTTGAGGATGCTGCATATGCAATTCAAGTAAGCTAGTCTGATCTATCTCCTCCTTTTTTCGTCGAAAGGGGTAAAAATGAATCGATGTTGGAATTTGTAGCTGATGACAGTTCTGATCAGAATCAATTATCATTTCTGTTTGATGATAAAATAATAAATAATAGGATAATTTATAGAAGCCCCAGCATAGTGATTGATATGTTGGGGCTTTTGGTGATTTATTATATCGAATCAAGTTTTTGTTGATAAGATTATAAATTTTATGCTATTATCGAATCGTGGAAAAAGTTACAGAAAAAGGAGTTACATATGATACGCGAATGTAGTCTGGAAGAGATATCCGATGGACGGACTTACAGAGAAAATGATATGGTGAAGGCGGATGCAGCAGGATGTGATGGCTGTTTCAAATGTTGTACAGGCATGGGAAATTCCATCATTTTAGATCCATATGATATCTGGCTGTTGAAGAATTTTTCGGAGAGAACGAAGCTGACGTTTGAACAGCTCCTTGCAACCGGGAATGTGGAGCTGAATATTGTGGATGGATTGATTCTGCCGAATCTCAGCATGAAAAAAGGACAGGATCGCTGTGCTTATCTTGATGCGGATGGGCGGTGCCGGATTCATGATGTGCGACCGGGCATCTGTCGGTTGTTTCCGCTTGGAAGAGTCTATGATGAGAAGGGGGACTTCTCTTATTTTTTGCAGACAGGTGAATGTGCCAAGAAGAACCTTGCGAAGATCAAGGTGAAAAAGTGGACCTGTTTGCGATGCCCGGAGAAGAACCGCGAATTTGTCACAGCATGGCACGCGTTGATCCGCACAGCCGGACAGAAGATGGTGGAACATAAGCAGAGTGGACGCGGCGAGAAGCTGCAGGAACTGGCAATGTATATTCTGAATGAATTCTATGTTGCAGACCTGCCGGAAGCCGCTTACGACGACACCGGCATCACAACCATCTATGAAAGTTTATGCAACAAAATAGAAAATGCAAGAGAATCTCTCGCGCATTTTTAAGGTAAATGATAATGATAGAAACCGATGGCGGTTGGTATAATAAGGAGGAACAAAAATGCTCGGAATTATCGGTGCAATGGATGAAGAAGTTGCAAAATTAAAGGAAACCATGCAGGATGTCACAGTTGAGACAAAGGCATCCATGGAATTCTACAAGGGAACGATGAATGGCAAGGATGTTGTCGTTGTCCGCTCTGGAATCGGAAAGGTCAATGCGGGAATCTGCACACAGATTCTGTGCGACCTGTATCATGTCGATGCTGTAATCAACACAGGTATCGCCGGAAGCTTAAACGCGAAGATTGATATTGGCGATATTGTGCTTTCGACCGATGCGCTGCAGCATGACATGGACGCGACAGGTTTTGGCTACAAACCGGGCGTGATTCCTCGGATGGAGACATCAACATTTATCGCAGATGAGAAGCTGCGCAAGCTGGCGAAGGAATGCTGTGCGCGTGTAAATCCGGATATTCATGTATTTGAAGGACGCGTGGTCAGTGGCGATCAGTTTATCTCCGATAAGGCGAAGAAAGAATTTATCCTGAATACATTTGCAGGCGATTGTACCGAGATGGAAGGCGCAGCGATTGCACAGGCTGCTTACCTGAACCAGATTCCATTTCTGATCATCCGTGCTATTTCAGATAAGGCGGATGACAGTGCGACGGAAGATTACCCAACCTTTGAGGCGAAGGCAATCGCACACAGCGTGAAGCTTGTGCAGGCAATTGTGGAAGGGTATTAAGAAAGAAGGAAGAAAACTATGGAAAAAATAGCAAGCTTTACAGTGAATCATTTGAATTTGTTGCCGGGCGTGTATGTGTCAAGAAAAGATAACGTCGGCGGAAATGTAATTACAACATTTGATCTGCGGATGACGAGACCAAATTATGAGCCGGTGATGAATACGGCAGAGGTGCATACAATCGAGCATCTGGCAGCGACCTTTCTTCGGAATCATAAGGAATACGGAGAGAAAATCATTTATTTTGGACCGATGGGATGCCGGACGGGATTCTATCTGATCTTGGCAGGCGAGTATGAATCGAAAGATATCGTGCCATTGCTGAAAGAGCTTTATACATTTATGAGCGAGTTCGAGGGCGATGTGCCGGGCGCATGTGCGCGGGATTGCGGGAACTACCTCGATATGAACCTGCCGATGGCGAAATATTTAAGCAAGAAGTATCTGACCGAAGTGTTGGAAAATATTTCGGAAGAGAGACTAATTTATCCGGAATAGTTATCCACAATATCCACAAAATGCGCGTATTTGTTGCATTTTGCAAAATGTCTTGAAAATCCCATGCAAACCTCTTATCATCTTAGTATAAGGTAAGGATGGAAGGAGGAGTTGTATGGGAGAAGAACAGGACATTCCGAGAAAACTGGAGTATGAGAGTCTGGTGGAGTATGATGCATTTCGGAATCCATCGATCGTGGAGGAACAGCCCTTCTATTACAAAGGGATAAGCCGAAGCGAATATGAAAAGGAACTCGCATATCTCAATCAGAACCTGTCATCGTTTTACGAAGGTTCGTATGTTCCGCTCTGGAAGCAGTCGTGGTATCAGTAGGAGCTTTGGCCAGCACCCGAAGATACAAAATAAGTCATTTTTTCTAAATGAACCCCAATATTTTGTAGGAATTTTATAAAAAGTATTTGATTTTACATATCAGTATGGTACAATGAATTATAATTGCGGACAGGTATAGTTTGACTAGAATTATTATGGAAAATGTATCGAGGATATAGAGAGTTTATAAGGTAGAGAGGTGTAACTATGAACTTTAAAGACAAGCTGGTAAGTAAATTATTGGATATCGGAAAGAAACACCGGATATTAGTGTATCCGATGCTTGCTTTGGTTGCGGTAGTAACTGCAATCTCGCATGCCATCTGCTGGGGACGCGGAAATGGAAAGAAGATGGTCGCGTCGGTTATGGTTGTGGCGCTTCTGATCACGCAGTCGCTGTTCCTGACGTCATCCGCTGTAAATAATGGTGATGATACGAACGCGGCATTGACGAACACCGCGACGGATGCAACCAGCGTAATGAATGGCGAAGATGGCTCCAATGATCCGGTTCAGTTGCTTGATGCAGACGGAAATGCTGATGCCGCAGACGATGGAGCGACGGATGCAGAAACAGCAAATGTTACATACTATGCATACACAACTTCGTCCCAGACGATTGCCGGATTTTCAAAGGCTTGTGCAGTTGCAGACTCTACTATTACTTTGATGAACAATAACGCAGAAATTCTGCAGGGATTTGGTCTGGATGCAAATTATTTTACAACAGACGGAAATCTGTACAGCGATGCACAGTGTACAACACCAATCGCTGGAAATCAGATGGCCACGACAGAAAATGGAACCTATCAGGTATTTGTAAAGATTACAAGAACCGCATATACACTTGCATTTTCTGACTGTGGTGATCAGGGAGACGTAGCAGGCGTAACCATACCGACGAATGAGACGGATACCGGTAATGTGGAACAGGTAATGAAATTTGCCGTACCGGGATCAGATGCTACCTATCATTTTTATAAGAGAGGATATAAGTATATCAGTCTTGGAGATAAGACAATTGGTCAGAACATCGAAGTGAAGTCTTCCGATGTCCGCACGAATACAATCACGGTGAAGGCAGGCTGGGAGCCAATCAGGGATATGAAGCTGACATACCAGTTGTATGATTCATCAGTTGTCGGTGTGCTTGATCCGGTAAAGGCAGCTGATGCGGTAGAAGAAAGTGCGCCATTTGCATATGGTGATGCGGTATCTATCCTTCTTTTGGATGAAGCGGCTTATATCAATAACAAGGGATATTATTTTGCGGGCTGGAAGATCGAGGGCACGGATACAATTATCGATCCATCCCAGACAGCAACAATGACTGCGACGATTGACAGTGGACTTGTAAAAGAAAATGGTGCAATGACAGATGCAACGAATGTTGCACCGGTTAAATTGATCGGTCAATGGAAATACAAGGAAATCGAGCTGTATGTTGATGGCA
>DHJV01000161.1:12984-22614 GCA_002404515.1 Lachnospiraceae bacterium UBA4711
GTGGATGGCAGTGATGCGGCTGTGACAGGAATGTACGGTACAGCCATGAACCATGTCATTACAGCAAAGTACAAGAAAGACGGTGCAGAGAGCGAGTCTATTCAGTTTACAAATGGTATGCAGGCAGTTACAACCGGACTGGGAACTTATGGACTTTCTGTAAATGAATCGGCAAATTCCTATACGATAACAGGTACACCAAACAATGTGACAACGGATGCACAGAGTTATGCATTTACAGTCACAGATACGAACGATCCAAATAAGACAGCAAATTTCAATCTTGTATTTACTGTTGAAAAGCTTCCGGTTATTATCGGTGAGGTCAAGGATGCTTCCACGGGAGGAACTTTGACAAAGGTATATGATAACTCCGATACAATTCAGGTGCAGACCACGGCGTCTGTCACAGCACAGGATGGCAGTGTACCGGACTGCATCACGAACGATGCGATTCAGGTAATCTTCGATGCAACCGCGAAGATACTTGATATAGGAAGCGTGAAGGGCAAGGATGTCGGAACCGGAAAGACAATCCGCCTGACATCACCAAGATTATCTGGAAACAATGCAAACTGTTACGAGTTACTGAATGTAGAAGAAGGACATCTCGATGTGGCAAATGCAGCCAGTGTAACGAAGCGTACTTTGAACGTAGAGGTTGCATACGATGTAGATTCTGTATTGTTTGGACAGGATAGTCCGGAATGTACACTGACGATCAAGAACCCGGATAATATTGCACAGGGAAATAACAACGAAGAGCAGAATGCATATGCGGCGGACCCGAATGCATTTATGACAAGATACCTTGGACTGAATAGCAAGGATGCATGGGAGACAAACCGCAAGATTTACAGCAGCCCGGCAAATGCGTATTACTATATCCGTCCAACTTTTGCAAGTAACGGAAACTATGAGGTCGTTGTTGCAAATCCACCGAAGTTTTCAGTGACAAGAGAAAGCTCCGACGGACATTTCTCCATTAAGGAGACGGCGGTTGGTGGATATTATCCAAGTTATACGATCGTGGCAGCGAACGGATATGATATGGTCCGGATCCTGAACGACGGTGATGTGGATATCTCTGATACGATGACACGTGCACAGGCGAAAGCTCTGTTCAAGAGCCAGTCCGCAGGTATTACGGCGGATGGTACATACACGAACATCCGGTTCCAGTTGTACAATTCGACAACCAATGCGATCTCTACGATCTACACAGTGAAAGAGACGATCATCGTGGATACGAAGATTCCGCTTTATGTAAGCCATACAGTGGAACCGGCTGGATTTGTAAATCAGCTTGGATTTGGTACATATTATCATTCACAGAACAATGTTACAGGTATGACACTGACGGTTACATACCGTTCAGACGAAAGCCCTTGTGATTACCTGCACTATTATTTTGCAGGGGAGGATGCAAGCACGGTTCCTACTACGACTATGCAGACAAAGATGGTATCGAAAGGAAACGGACTGTATGAGGCAACACTTCTGGTAGGAAGCGGCTATGCCGGACAGCTGGTTGTATGGGCAACGGATACGAAACAGAAGGAATCCGCACATACAAAACTGGTATGCTATACGACGAATACCGATGCAAGTCTGACGGACAAATACTATGAGTGGATGGTCGAAGGAACACCTCCAACTGCGGCTCTAAATGTACAGGGAAATGGAGAAGCGGCTCTGACAGACAAGTGGTACAACACCTTGGATGCAGCAATCGTAGCAACCGATATCGACAGTGGACTGGATGCAGTGACATGGAGTGTTGAGACACCAAGTACAACTGTGACAGCTGCGACATCTGCGTATGGTGTCAATGCGACAAAGAATGCAAAGATTACAGATTATATATTCCACCAGGTCATTACAGGTGGGGTATCAAATGATTACACGCCGGGTGAGTATTATATTTCGGCAGTGGTAAAGGATAATGCAGGCAATACGGTCGATGTGGAGAAGCAGGGACCATTCCTTTTCGATGGCATCAAGCCGGCGGTGACATTGTCCGATGATGGAGAAAGCCAGACGCAGTTCCAGTCTGACGTTACAATCACGATGGAAGCGACAGAGGGAGAACTGGAAAGTGGCATTGACAGCATTGCACTGTACAAGGACAGCACAGACAGTGAGCCGATTCAGATATGGTCAGCCGGCGATGCAAAGAGCTGGACAGAAAGCTATGATGTAACAGAGAGTGGAACGTATATCCTGGTTGTGACGGATATCGCTGGCAATCAGTCTACTGAGCAGGTAACCTACAGCCACATTTCTTCCGAGAGACCGGATAAGCCGAGCGTATCGATTGCAAAGGGTGACAATGGTGCAATCGGAAATGCAGGCTGGCTGATTGAGGATAAGCCAAAGGTAACGATCAAATCAACAACACAGACAAGCGATAAGGTTCCGGTTAAGACTTATTATAAAGTGATTTATACAGATGCAAGTGGAAAGCATGAGTCCTCCGACAGCTTTACCGGAGAGAGTTATACATTTGCACTGGACGGACAGGGCGATGTGACAGTGGAAGCATGGGCAGTCAGCGAGGCAGGCTGTCGGAGTGATACTGCTTCTGAGGATGCAAAGGTTGATATTGATGGACCGGCTGTGACAATCACAGATTCTGTGGTTGATGCAAACGGGGATGTGACGATTAATTTCCAGGCAATCGATCTGATCAGCGGTGTAGATACTGACCGGGTACTTGTAAATGGTAATGCTGTATCGGTAACGGATACAGATGGTGTGGCAAAGGGAAGCTTCAAGGCAGATGGCAGTGCAACTTACACGATCGTTGCGTATGATAACGCAGGTAACAAGTCCGCAGAGGTAAGCTTTGAGCCTCTTGGCCTGGAGGTAACACCAGTAACAGCGATCACCAATACGACCGCACATATCGAGGCACAGGTCATTCAGGGAACAAACCCACTGTCAAAGAGCCTGTGTTATATCGAATATAAGAAAGCGACGGAGACAAGCTATGATACGGTACTTGTCAATAAGACAGATACCGCAAGTGGAATTGAAATGATTTACAATTTCAGCAAGCTGACACCGGATACGGTATATAATTACCGCGTGCATGCAGCAACTCTGAATTCTTCCGAGGAGCGTGTGATCGAAGGAAGCTTTAAGACACTGTCTGGCAATTCGACGACCACAATCTATGGTACGGCTGCTTATAGCGATTCGTTGCCGGACGATGTGAAGGATAAGCCAATCTATATCAATTTGTACCGTGGCAATACCATTGTCGGCGGTGAGGTTGTAACAAGTGCAGAAAGTACACGGTATATGTTTACGGGTGTATCCGATGGAACCTATCGTATCGTTGCAACGAACGGTACTCTGACAAAAGAGGCATCGGTAACGGTTACCGGCGGTATGATCACATATCCAGAGACCTATTCGACAACCGGAGGAATCAACTTCGTACTTTCAGGTTTGTCTACGGATGTGATTTTGGATGATGGTGATGTAGAGATTGCTGTGGATGGTCTGGATAAGATTTACAACAACAGTTACTACAAGGGAAATGTAACGGATGATGATCTGCGGATTGTTCAAAACGGTGGACGAATTGATATTGCTCTGCATGCAAGCTATATTAAGGTAAGCGATGTGACATCTGAAGAGCAGGGGATTTTCGCAGATAAGCTTGGCAACCGGACAGAAATTGTTCGTTATATAAGATTATATATTGTGAAAAATGTATATAATGAATTTGGAAACTTAGAGTATTCACAGAATCTGACAAGATTGTATGAGCCTGTGACAATCTCTTTCCCGTTGGAGGATCTGGCAGGCGAGAACATTAAGGTAGCATCGCTGCATGCAGAGGGGACGGATTATTCGTTCAAGAGCTGGACAGATGCAAGCGAAGTGACACTGACACATGATTATGTAATCATCAACACAGACCGTTTCTCAACCTATGCACTGTATCGTGTGACACAGCCGAAGACTTACACGGTTGTATGGAAGGACGGCGATGGAAATATCCTGAAGACGGAGACGGTAGAAGAGGGTACTTCTGCAACACCGCCAGAGGGTACACCAACCAAGACACCAACCAAGGATTACACATACACTTTCGAAGGCTGGGATCAGGACTATACAAATGTTACGAAAGACATGGTCATTCTCGCATGGTTCTATTCGACAAAGCGGGATGATACAACGGAAGATCCGGGCACAACGGAAAATCCGGGTACGACGGAACAGCCGGGCACAACCGAAAATCCAAAGGCACCAAATGCAAATGTGACACCGGGTGGCAATAGCAACGGAGCGAACGGCGGACAGAACACGTCAAAGAATCCAGTGAAGTATACATATATGGGTGCAGCCGGTTCTCCACAGACAGGTGATGCAGCACCAATCGTGTTACTTATATGTGCGTTTGTATTTGCAGGTGCTGGAATCGTAGTTATGATTAAAAAGAAAAAAGTTTCTAAAAATTAACAGTTATAGTTCTTCGCATACCGAACATAATAAGAGTAAGACAAACATGTCTTAATTCAAAAGTATGGAGGTAGATAATTATGAAGAACTCAAACAACACAACAAGCGTACCAGAGGCTAAGGAAGCTATGAACAAGTTCAAGATGGAAGTAGCAAATGAGCTTGGTGTAAACCTGAAGCAGGGTTACAACGGAGATCTTACTTCCCGTGAGAGCGGTTCTATCGGCGGCGAGATGGTCAGACAGATGATCAAGAAGCAGGAGCAGCAGATGTCTGGTAAGTAATTAATCTGACCAGATGGATATGTGCTAAGTAAGACCATGTAAGGGAGTTTGTTTCTGTATCGGTGATAATGGGAAACATTATTGCATAAGATATAGAAACAAGCTCTTTTTTTGAGTAAATATATAGACTTGCGAAAAATCTTATGTTATAATGCAGAGAATAGTGCTTACAATGGATAGTAGGCGTTGCAAGTTAAGGAGGAAAAGAACAAATGAGTTTAGCAGTAGAAAAATTAGACGGAAGCATGGCAAAATTGACAATTACAGTACCAGCTGAGGAGTTTACAAAGGCAATCACTTCTGCATACAACAAGCAGAAGAGTAAATTCTCTGTACCTGGATTCCGTAAGGGAAAAGTACCACAGGCATTCATCGAGAAAATGTACGGTGCTGCTATCTTTTATGAAGATGCTGCAAATCAGCTTATAAATGAGTATTATCCAAAGGAACTCGAAAACTGTGAGGAAGAGATCACATCCAATCCAGAGATCGATGTAACACAGATTGAGAAAGGTAAGGATTTCATCTTTACAGCAACTGTTGCAATAAAGCCAGAGATCAAGATCGGTGAGTACAAAGGTGTTGAGATCGAGAAGATCGATACAACTGTAACAGATGAAGATGTTATGGCAGAGATTCTGAAGGATCAGAAGGAAAACGGAAGAAAGATTGATGTAACAGACAGAGCAGCACAGATGGATGATGAAGTTACAATCAACTTTGAAGGCTTTGTAGATGGTGTTGCATTTGAAGGCGGAAAGGGCGAGAACTACAAGCTTACACTTGGTTCACACTCATTTATCGATACATTTGAGGATCAGATCGTTGGCAAGAACATTGGCGATAAGTTTGATGTGAATGTAACATTCCCAGAAGAGTATCATGTTGAGGATCTGAAGGGCAAGCCAGCAGTATTTAAGGTAGAGCTTCTTGCAATTTCTACTCTGGAGCTTCCGGAGCTGGATGACGAGTTTGCAAGTGATGTTTCTTCTTTCGAGACATTTGCTGAGTACAAGGAAGATAAGAAGAAGACATTGGAAGTAAAGAAGGAAGAGCAGGCAAAGCGTGAGAAGCAGTCTAAGGTAGTTGAGAAGATCGCTGAGGCAGCTGAGGTTGAAATCCCAGAGGCAATGATCAAGTACAATCAGGAAAGAATCATGAATGAGATGTCTCAGAGAATGATGTATCAGGGACTTCAGATGGAGCAGTATCTCCAGCTTATGGGAACAACAAAGGAAGAGTTCTTAGAGCGTGTAAAACCGGATGCAATCGCAAGAATCAAGACAAGCCTTGTGCTTGAGGCAGTTGCAGCCGCTGAGAATATTGCTGCAAGTGATGACGATGTAGATGCTGAGATCCAGGATATGGCTGCACAGTACCAGATGAAGCCAGAGGAACTGAAAGATATGATCGGTGCACCAGAGCTGGAGAATATCAAGAAGGATATCGCTTCCAGAAAGGCACTCGAATTCCTTGGCGAAAATTGTAAGGAAGTTTAATAAAAAAGCTTCACATGAGTTAGGAGATAATTAGAATGGCAAATCGTTCAGACGATAAGAAAAAAGTGAGATGTTCGTTCTGTAACAAATCACAGGAGCAGGTGCGCAAGCTGATTGCGGGACCAAACGTATATATCTGTGATGAGTGTATTGAGATTTGTTCAGAAATTATACAGGATGAATTTGATAATGAGCCTTCGGATTCAGAGATCAATCTGTTGAAGCCCAAGCAAATCAAAGAATTTCTGGATGATTACGTGATTGGACAGGAGCAGGCAAAGAAAGTGCTTTCGGTTGCCGTATACAACCATTATAAGCGTATTTTGGCAGAGAAGGATTTTGATGTCGAGCTTCAGAAGAGTAATATCATCATGATCGGACCTACGGGCTCCGGTAAGACATATCTGGCGCAGACACTGGCAAAGCTTTTAAATGTTCCGTTTGCAATCGCAGACGCAACGGCTTTGACCGAGGCTGGTTATGTCGGAGAAGATGTAGAGAATATCTTATTGAAACTGATTCAGGCAGCCGATTACGATATCGAGCGTGCACAGCATGGTATTATATATATTGATGAGATCGATAAGATTACAAAGAAGTCTGAGAATGTATCTATCACACGAGATGTATCGGGTGAAGGCGTACAGCAGGCACTTTTGAAGATTATTGAAGGCACGGTTGCTTCCGTTCCGCCACAGGGTGGAAGAAAGCATCCACAGCAGGAGTTTATTCAGATTGACACAACGAATATTCTCTTTATCTGTGGTGGTGCATTCGAGGGTATGGAGAAGATTATTGACAACCGTATCGGTAAGAAATCCATCGGTTTCAATGCAGAAATCGCAGACCGTTCTTCTGACAAGAAGGTTGGCGAGATTTTAAAGCAGGTATTGCCGGAGGATTTCGTAAAATATGGTCTGATTCCGGAGTTTATCGGACGTGTGCCTGTCAGTGTTACGTTGGATCTGCTGGATGAGGATGCGTTGGTACGGATTTTGTCAGAGCCAAAGAACTCCATCTGCAAGCAGTATAAGAAGCTGTTTGAATTAGACGGTGTCGAATTGATCTTTGATGAAGATGCGCTTCGTGAGATTGCGAAGGAAGCTATGACAAGAAAGACCGGTGCGAGAGGACTGCGTGCGATCATCGAGAAGACAATCATGGAACAGATGTATGAGATTCCTTCTGATGATACCGTTGTCAGCTGCCGTATCACAAAGGATATGGTGGATGGTGTTGCAGGTCCGGTCATCGAGCGCTCAGACGAACCAAGAACGAAGAAAAACGCTTCCCGTAAGCGGATAAAGCAAGAGGATTCAATTGCGTAATGATTATCAAATCAGCAGAATTAGAAACAGTATGCGGCATTACGAGTAAATTGCCGGAAAATACATTCCCGGAGATTGCTTTCGCGGGCAAATCAAATGTTGGAAAGTCTTCGCTGATTAACGGGTTATTGAACCGGAAATCGCTGGCGAGGACTTCGGCATCGCCCGGAAAGACACAGACGATCAACTTCTACAATATCAACAAGAATCTGTATTTTGTAGATCTGCCTGGTTATGGCTATGCGAAGGTATCGCAGGAGATCCGTAACAAATGGGGCAAGATGATCGAACGGTATCTGCATGCATCGACACAGTTAAAGGCAGTGCTGCTTTTGATTGATATCCGGCATGCACCGGGAGAAAATGATGTAACGATGTATAACTGGATCGTGGCAAATGGATATGAGCCGGTTATCATTGCGACGAAGCTGGACAAGATCAAGCGGAGTCAGAAAGATAAAAATATAAAAGTGATTCGAGAGACACTGGGATGCGGAAAAGAGACAAAAATAATCCCCTTCTCCGCTGTATCAAAACAGGGAAAAGAGGAAATTTGGAATCTGATTGAGGATTCTATTCAGACATCCACAGTTGATTGACAAGATATTCATAAATGCCGGAACTTTTGCTGCGCCAGTTGTTGCAAATGGTTTCGGCTTGTGATTTTGTAGGAACATCGAATTTCAGATCGATCAGGGTTTCCTTTCGATCTTTGATGATACATTGTACGGTGTACCAGTTCGAATCGTTGTAAAAGTAGTCCGCATAGATTTCGGACTCTTTTTTTACGTTGATACGTTCTGCCTTGAGATATTCTAAAATATCTTCCTTGATGGCGTAAGGCAGACGGTTCTCGAAATAGGAGAGCGCCTCCTCACCGGAGCTTGTGATCTTGTAATGAATCGTGTCGCGGATTGTGTCTGTAGAGATAAACTCGTCGTTGATCAGCTCGCTTAAGGATTCGTGCAGATTGAATACACTCGTGTAATCTTTTCCAACAATAAAGCCGGAAATCAGAGAGTTGGTCATCGTATAATCAGTCCGATCCAGCATATATAAAATCATCAGTTTGTATAGTAATAACCCTTCCATGATACGTTCCTCCTGTTGTGTCCTTTTTACTTTACGCTACCGGAAAGCAAAAATCAAGAAAAAAAGCAAAATTAAAGGTTTACGAGTTTCATTAAGTGTGCTAAGATAAATATAATCTTTCTAAAGGTATAAAGTATCACTTCATTATTCAGTGAGATGCCCCAGAATTAGAGAATAAAATTAGTTTAGTACAAAATGCAACATAAAAGTAGTTTATTTCAAAAAGGAGACACGCATGGAATTTAGAAAAATGTCTTTGGCTGAGTTGCGGGAGTATGCGAAGGAAAAGGGAATCCGCAATATTTCAACACTCAAAAAAGCCGAGCTTGCCGAACTTCTGGAGAATATGGAGAAGATGATGGCAGCGAAGAAAAAAGAAGCCGAGCAGAAGAAAGCTGCGGAGCGAAAAAACCAGGAAATGGCAAAGGTGCGTCCGGATACGAGGCAGGCATATCGTACGAAGAATCCGGCAGAAAACTATCAGGAGCTTCGTAATATCGAGCCGGAGGAAGGTGAGACAGAAGCGGAGATTCAGGTATTTGACGGACAGGAATACAATCCGAAGTTAGACAGTGGTTCTGAGGCAAATGGTATTCTGGAGGTTATGACGGAGGGCTATGGATTTATCCGTAGTGCAAACTATCTGCCGGGAGACAGAGATATCTATGTATCGCCGGTGCAGATTCGAAAATTCTGTCTGAAGAAGGGCGATATCATCGGAGGCCCGGTGCGGAATAAGACCCAGGGCGAGAAATTCTCAGCGCTTTTGTTTATCCGTCATGTGAACGGCATGCTGCCATCGGCAGCGGCGAAGCGTAAGCCGTTTGAGGAACTGACACCGATCTTCCCGAATGAGCGTATTTCACTTGATGAGACAGGCGCTCCGGTCGCAATCCGTATTGTTGATCTGCTTTCCCCAATTGGAAAGGGACAGAGAGGTATGATCGTATC
>DHJV01000162.1:0-4966 GCA_002404515.1 Lachnospiraceae bacterium UBA4711
GAAAGGCGGATTATAAAAATGAATGAAATGAAATTAAGTGATTTTAATTATGAATTGCCACAGGAGCTGATCGCACAGGATCCGCTCCTGAAGCGAAGCGATTCCCGGCTTATGGTGTTGAACCGTGAGACAGGTGGAATCGAGCACAGACATTTCTCGGATGTGATTGAATACTTGAATCCGGGGGACTGTCTGGTCATCAATGATACAAAGGTCATTCCGGCCAGACTGATTGGTGTCAAGGAAGATACAGGCGCATCCATTGAGGTGCTGCTGTTGAAACGCCATGATGATAAGGTATGGGAGACATTGGTTAAGCCGGGGAAAAAGGCACGTGTGGGTGCACGTATCTCCTTTGGTGAAGGAAAATTAGTCGGTGAGGTCATCGACATTGTCGAAGAGGGCAATCGTCTGATCCGTTTTGAATACGAAGGAATCTTCGAGGAAGTGCTGGACGAGCTTGGACAGATGCCGCTTCCGCCGTATATTACACACCGTCTGGAGGACAAGGATCGTTATCAGACGGTTTATGCGACACATGCCGGTTCGGCAGCCGCGCCGACGGCAGGCTTGCATTTTACGAAAGAACTTCTTGTGCAGATCAAGGAGAAGGGCATCAAGATTGCAAGAGTGACTTTGCATGTCGGTCTTGGTACATTCCGTCCGGTGAAGGTTGAGAATATTTTAGAGCATCATATGCATAGCGAGTTCTATGTGATCGACGAGGAAGCAGCCAATACGATCAATGAGACGAAGGCAAATGGTGGCAAGATTGTTTCGGTTGGTACGACGAGTACACGTACACTGGAGACGGTTGCGGATGAGACCGGGCATGTGCGTGCCTGCAGTGGATGGACGGATATCTTTATCTATCCGGGATATAAATTCAAGGTGGTTGACCGCCTGATCACGAATTTCCATCTGCCGGAATCCACATTGTTGATGCTGGTTTCTGCATTATATGACCGGGAGAAGATTCTCGAAGCATATAAAATCGCGGTAGAAGAGAAGTACAGATTCTTCTCGTTTGGAGACGCCATGCTGATTCTATAGGATCGGAGAATGGCGCTGATATGAAAAAGGATTAAAGAAAGATAAAATAATCCTATAAAGATTAACAAAGAAATGGAGGAAAAAGTTATGAGTCGTTTGAAACAGGCAGTAAAGATGCTGCGCTATAACTTTTCCTCCATTGCTTTTTTTGAGGTTGTCTACCGGGTATTATCGCTGGCAATTCTGACACCGGCAATGTATGGACTGCTGAATGTATCGATGAATATCGCAGGGGTTTCGTATCTGTCATCCGGAACAATCTACCGGTATATGCGCTCGCCACTCACGTATGTGGCATTTTTGCTTATTCTGATATTGGTCGCATTCTTCCTGTTGATAAACCTGTCAGGCATCATTTACAGTATGGAAGCATCGGTGCGGCGGGAGAAACTCAATCCAATGGAAATATTGCTGCATGGAATCGGAAATGCCTGCCGGAGTCTGGCACCGAAGAATCTGCTCACACTTGGGTATGTATTGTTCGTCCTGCCATTCACATATTCGCTGACATTGTCAGGCTCACTGCTCGGTTTGAAGCTGCCAGAATTCCTGACACATTTTCTGAAGAATTATAAGTTCGGGCTGATGGGTGGACTTGCAATCTATCTTGTGCTCTGCCTGACCTTCTTCAAAGAGATTTTTACACTGAATTATTTTGTACTATACAAGGTCAGCTATAAGCAGGCACGACGCATGAGTAAACAGGCGATGAAACATCATGCGCTGTTTATGATGATTGGAGTGATTTCATTAAACTTGGTCATTGCCGCCATTGCGGTGCTGCTGGAAGGTGCGTTTGCGGCGGGGATTTCGAAGGCAGTGATAGGTCTGATTCCGAACAAAATGGTTGTTACAGTAATCGATGTAATCTTCCGTGCAGCGACGGTGATTCTCTATGTGCTGATCATCATTGTTGCAACGCCGCTGATTCACGCATATATCTGTGTACATTTCTATGAGCGGGAAGGCGACATGGAGTATGAGGAGTTCAAGACGCTTCATTTGAATAAGATTCAGGAGCGGGAAGAGAAAATTCTTCTGAGCCGTTCGCGCAAGAAGCAGCGGACATTTCTGGCATCAATCGTTGCGCTAGGCCTGATCTTAAATGGCTGTTATGTGTATTTGTCGACAAATAATTATATGTCCTTTCGTATTGCGTATCCGACGAATGCATCGGTCACAGCGCATCGAGGGGATGATGCAAATGCACCGGAGAATACGATGCCGGCATTTGAGAAGGCGGTTGAGGCTGGTGCGGATATTATCGAGCTGGATGTGAGGCAGACGAAGGATGGCGTGTATGTTATCATGCATGATGAGAGCCTGAACCGGACGGCGAATGTCAAGCACAAGGTGGGCGAAGTGGATTATGATTACATCAGCAAACTGGATGTCGGAAGCCTGTATGACCGGGCGTATGATGGTACGCGGATACCAACGCTTGAAGAAGTGATAGTATTTGCCAAGGAAAATGGTATGTTCTTAAATATCGAGTTGAAGCCGGCAAGTACTGATCAGAATTATGTACGGGGAATTGTCGATCTGCTGCATGAATATGATTTTGTGGATCAGTGCATGCTTGGCTCACAGAGTGTTGCAGCGCTGCGTGAGGCAAAGGAGCTGGATCCGGACATTTCGACGCTTTATATTATGACGATGGCATTTGGCAATTTCGCAGGAATGCAGGGAATCGATGGGTTCAGCATCAAACACACATATATCAGCAACAACATGGTAAGCCGGATTCATGCAAAAGGAAAGAAGATTTACGCGTGGACGGTAAACAATGAGTCAGACATCAAAGATCTGCTGCTGTTGGATGTGGACGGAATTATCACGGACGATCCTGCAAATACAAAGGAAATTATATCCAATGCAAATGATTCCATCATTGAGGACTGGATGAAGCGGTTGATTTATAAATACTAAATTGGTTCTGAAAAAAGACCGATTGCAATATGCAAAAAGGCTGCCGGATGTGGCAGCCTTTTTGCTATGGGGACGAGGAAAATGCACGCATTTATTCGGTGCGTATCTTGGATGTATAATAATGATACAATCAATTTATAGTTTGTAAAATGCAGTAATCAGAGCGGTTAAAGCCGTGTAATCATCCTTGTGCATCAGCTCGCTTGCAGAGTGCATGGCAAGAACCGGAATACCGATATCGCATGCGCGCATTGGCAGGTAGGAGGATACGATCGGACCAAGTGTCTGCCCGCCCGGCAT
Source organism: Lachnospiraceae bacterium UBA4711 (assembly GCA_002404515.1). GTDB lineage: Bacteria > Bacillota > Clostridia > Lachnospirales > Lachnospiraceae > Coprococcus_C. The sequence goes on from DHJV01000162.1 coordinate 3,283, forward strand.
GCCGGAACGGTTGACGGTGCGCTGCAGGGCAATTCCGCTTGTGCTGCACAGATCAATGATGCAGGCACCGGACTCACTGTCACATACATAGCGCTGACTGGCACTTGATTTCAGAACAGCACCTTTTCCGGGAACAACCGTATTGGTGATGTCAGATTTCTCACAGTAATTTGGATGTGTCGCATGTGCGACATCCACGGATAGATAGAATCCATCTTCAAGCAGTGAAAGCTGGCTGGCTGCGGTCAGACGCTTTACAATGTCCGAGAGCAGCATGCTGTCGGCACCCTGCTTCGACCGGCTTCCGATCTCTTCGTTGTCGAAGAGCGCACCGATGCAGAGCGTATCGGAAGGTTCTGTGTCTGCCAGTCCTTCTAAGATGGCGCAGACAGAGGAGATATTATCGATACGCGGACTTGTCAAAAATGTATCGTGGATGCCAACAGTCGTTGGAGCATCACAGATGTACAGGTATAGATCAAAGTCCAGAATATCTTCTGGGCGGGCATTCAGTTTTTTTGCTACATAAGAAAGCAGGAAATGGGAATCCGGATTGTTCTGCTGAACTCCACTATTTGATGGATTTTGAGTATCTTTAGGGAGTTGACTATCTTTAGGGAGTTGACTATCTGACTGGTAGCTGGAATTCCCTGTTGATGCAGCCATATCTACGATCGGAATCAGTTCTTTTTGCACATCCGGCTCTCCTTCTTTGCCACCGCGCTTCAGATGTGGAGCAAGATTCGGAATGATAGCAACCGGTTTTTCGGAATCAAACAGACGGACTTCCGGGTGGAAACTTGAATCGCCTTTCAGTATAACTTTTCCGGCGAGTCCGAGTGGACGGTCAAACCAGGTTTCCTTGATGAGTCCGCCGTAAGGCTCAACATTTATTTGCAGATATCCCAGCTTTTTTAATTCCGGGTTTGGCTTTACCTTGAGCATCGGAAAATCGGTATGAGCGCAGGCGATGCGCACCTGGGTGCTCTGTGCACCTTTGACGAACGGAATTACAATAGATGAAAATGGCGCAAGATAATATTTGCCTGCGGCAAGCTCAGCCAGATTTTCGCGATCGGATACTGGTGAAAATCCATGTGCATCTAAATATTCTTTGGCAAGGGAGGCAACGTGGAACTGGGTTTTGCCATCCTGTAAGAAATGTAATAATGTTTTCATGTGATAGTCTCCTTTTGGGAAAGTGTGAAACATACTGTGATTTGGATATATAGTTGTATCAGCATCTGCCACTATACGATGTATTGAAACTAAGAAGTACTAGATGTTCTGAAAAGTTGTATTGAGAGCATACGCAACCGCCGCGCGGGTATTGCCCCCTCGCTTTGCTCGTCGGCAGGTTGTCGGGCACATCCTGATTATGAACTTCGTTCATAAGTGCCCTCCGCTCGCCATCCGTGGCTCAGTGGCGGCTTGTTTGAACATCGTGTTCAAACATTGCTGGGAATGTACAGAGCATCAAGAACTTCTAAGTTCCAAACATATGTATATTGCCAGATACTGATAGAACTATATATATCCAAATCATAGTATGTTTCGAAATCGTGTGGTTCATGTATGTAGTATAGAGAGTTCCTTGAGAGATTGCAAGGCTGGGAGGAAACTTTTGTCGGGGAAATGGGCGTAGAGAAAAGCTTCCCGTAGAGAAAACCCATGCGGTGGGCGT
>DHJV01000162.1:5116-5271 GCA_002404515.1 Lachnospiraceae bacterium UBA4711
AGAGAGTGGGAAAAACCCGGAGATGATGCGAGAGGATGATAGTTTGTTGGGAAAATGGGCGTAGAGAGAAGTTTCCCGGGGAGAAACCCCACGCGGTGGGTGTGGGGAGCTGCAGAGAGTGGGAAAAACCCGGAGAGGATGAAGATTTACCGGGG
>DHJV01000136.1 GCA_002404515.1 Lachnospiraceae bacterium UBA4711
GCAACCGCGGAGATTGTTTCTGTGACAGGAAATGCCCAGAAGACACCGTTGGCACCAAGGACGCGGCTGAGCAGAAAGGCAGCAGGTATCATAACAACGGCATACCGCGACAGCGAAATCAGCAGGGACGCCATTCCCTTTTGCAGAGCTTCGAGTGCACCACAACAGGTAACCGAAACCGCGGAGATGATAAATCCGATGCATATGATCGTGAGTGCCTTGATACCAATCTCAATCGTCGTCTCGTTATCGGTGAACAGTCCGATCATCTGTCCCGGTATGAGCAGGGAGAGCAGCACACCGACAGCCATCACACCGGCGGTCAGGCAGAGCGTAGTCCGGAAGATCTGCTGGACACGTTTCTTCTCACCGGCACCATAGTTGAAGCTGATGATTGGGCGGATACCCTGGATGATTCCATTTGCAGACAGGTAAATAAATGTCTGTAGCTTATAATAGGCACCAAGCACGAGGACGTATTTCTCCGAAAATGTCGTTAGTATACCGTTCAGACAGGAGATCATGAGCGACGGCAGCGCCATGTTCAGCGAAGCCGGAATACCGACGGCATACAGATTTCCGAGCAATGCCTTGTTGAATGACAGGTTCTTACGCTTGAAGGAAAGCGGCAAAGGACGGAAGATGCAGAAGAGCACATATACAAGTAACGTGATTGTCTGTCCGATGCCGGTTGCGTAAGCGGCACCAGCCATGCCCATTTTCGGAAATGGTCCGATGCCGAAGATCATCAGCGGGTCGAGTACAATGTTGGAAATAAAACCACACATCATACTGAGCATGGAAACTTTCATTCTTCCGACCGACTGGAAAATCTTCTCCAGCGAGATTCCGAGCATGATGATGACTGAGAACACGAATACGCGGTTGGCGTAAGTAAGTCCCATCTCGATGATCGTTTCATCCTTCGTATAAAGTCTCAGAAAATGCGGCATACCAGCCATGCAGGCAACCATCAGTATGATTCCGTGGATCACACTCAGGAATATACCTGTGACCGCTGCCTCGTCTGCTTTCTCCTGATCCTTCGCACCAAGGCAAAATGCAATTCTTGCATTCATTGCGATGCCGAATCCGACTGCAATCGCGGTCATCAGATTCTGCAGTGGATATACCAGTGAGATTGCAGTCATGGCATCCTCGCTGATCTTCGCCACGAAATAGCTGTCGACGATGTTATATAGGGAATTGATCGCCATGGAAATAACCATCGGCAAAGACATCGAGATAACCAACGGTAAAATCGGTTTTTCTTTCATAAAATTCTGGTTCATATTTTTCACTCCTGTGTAATGGTTGTGCAGTATTCCGCCTGCCGGGTAGGGGAATATTGACTGGCTTGCATATAAAAAGCCACACAGCAAATATACTGTGTGGCGAAAAAAGAATTCTCTTCAAAAATCCACTCCCATAAAGGGTTTTGGTATGTGATTGCGTGTCCGGGGTAATTCCAGACACCTTCCGATTTTAGCGGGAGGAGGAACATTTGTCAAGAGGGGAGAGATGTATGCTGTTTTAAAATTTGCTTGTTTTTTGTATATATATATGTTAGTATGTACGAAAGCATTAAATTTCAATTCTATTTCATGGCATAAGCCATATCTTTTATCTTAGAATCCGAGAACTTCGATGCTTTGAATTCACACTACAACATAAGCAGAGAGGAAATGGACTTTAAGGTTGGGAGATTCTTTCCTCCTGCACATAGAGCAATGTGCTCGGAAATGGAGGAAACTTTATGAACAAGGAAACAGTAATGATTGGGCGTACAGACAATGTATCGGAAGAAACACTGACTGCAAACCGAGAGTACAAGGACACAGTATTCAGGATGTTATTTTCGGAGAAAACGGAACTATTGTCGCTGTACAATGCATTAAGTGGAACTTCCTACGAAAATCCGGAAGAATTGGAAATTACGACGCTTAAAAATGCGATTTACATGACAGTCAAAAATGACATTTCCTGTGTGATTGACATGCGACTCAATCTGTATGAGCATCAGTCTTCAGTAAATCCCAATATACCACTGCGTGATCTGGATTATGTCGCACGGACGTATTCGTTATTTTACAGGGATGAAGATATTTATTCCCCGCGTATGATTCGGTTACCAAATCCAAAGTTTATTGTATTCTACAATGGATTGGATAAACAGCCTGCAAGACGGGAAATGCGGCTATCAGATGCTTATGCAAATAAAGAAGAGAATCCAAGTTTGGAGCTGATTGTGGTACAGATCAACATTAATCCTGGATATAATGATGAATTGTTGAAAAATTGTCCATCGTTGTATGGTTATATGCAGTTTGTTGAGAAAATCCGTAAAAATCAGAAGACAATGCCACTGACAGAAGCAGTCACTCAGGCGGTAAATGATTGTATCAAAGAAAATATATTGGCTGATTTTTTGAAGAAAAATAAAGCGGAGGTAGTCAGTATGAGTTTATTTGAATATGATGAGAAAAAACATGAACGGACAATGATGGAAATTGGACGTGAAGAAGGTCGTGTCGCAGGTCTTGAAGAAAAATTAATTATGCAGATATGTAAGAAGATTCAGAAAGGCAGATCTATTGAACAGATTGCAGATGAATTAGAAGAGGATGTAGAAACGATACAGCCGCTTTATGATACAATTCTACGTTATGCTCCGGATTATAATCTTTCCAATATCTTGAATGAAATCATGACAACAAAATCATAGAGATATATGTTATCATAAGTTAATGTGATGATATACACACTATACATTAGTGTGTAATAAAAAGTGATAGCCAGATGTTTCTGGACTATCACTTTTTGCTATTTGGGTGTAAAATAATATAAAACACAATATAGAGGCGAAAGAGAATGAAAACAAAAGAGAATCGATGCAGAATATGTATATACATACTCGGACTTATTATTCTGGCGTTAGGATTGACGTTGAACACGAAGGCGGGATTGGGTGTATCCCCGATCATTTCCATTGCGTATGCGGCGTCCGAACTAACTGGATATAATTTTGGAAATACAACATTTGCAGAGTATTCTGTATTCGTGGTAATTGAGATTGTTCTGCTGTGTATTCGTTGGAGGAAACAGAAGAAGGCACAGGACGAAGCGTTGCAGAATGCGAAAAAGGCAGATAGCCGGACGATTCTTTTGATGGATGTCCTGCAGCTTCCGTTAAGTCTTGTATTTACGAGATTTCTGAATCTATTTTCGAGGTTGATTCCGGATGTGCAGACGGATGGTAAAAGTATGGCAGCAGCACTTGGCATCAAGCTTGCGGTACTGGCACTTGCGTTGATATTGACAGGCATTGGCGCGGCGCTATCCCTGAATATGCGGATTGTGCCGAATCCGGGCGATGGAATCGTACAGGCAATTTCGGATTTCATCCACAAGAGTGTTGGATTTACGAAGAATTGTGTAGATATCACATGCGTCATTACCACCGTGGTTGTCTGCCTGCTGTGCGGAGGGAAGATATATGGCGTTGGTATCGGAACGATTATTGCTATGGTCGCAGTCGGCAGAATCATAGCTGTATTTAATCATTTTACGAAGAAGAAACTGATGCAGGTAACAGGCTTGGAAGAGTCATAGAATGATAATATAGGAGATGATTGATTTGACACACGAACAATTTGAAGCAGCGTCCCAGTATTGGAATAGGAAAGAAAAGGATGTTATGCCGCGTGAGGCTTTGAAACAAGCAGTATGGGCATATATTGAGGCGAATAACACCTGCGCACTTGCGACTGGAACAGGCGATTATGTGCGCTGTACACCGATTGAGTATAGTTTCCACGATGGCAAGTTCTGGATGTTCTCAGAAGGTGGCGAGAAGTTTATCGGATTAGAGAAAAATGAGAACGTCTGTCTATCAATTTATGATAAATACGACGGATTTGGAAACCTGAAGAGCCTGCAGGTAATGGGCAAGGCAGAGATCATCGAACCATTTTCGGATGCGTACAATGTACATGCGCAGATCAAGCATATTCCGCTTGACGCACTGAAGAAATTAGAGTCACCGATGCATTTGATCTGCGTGACACCGGAAAAGATAGAGGTGCTGAATTCGGAGTTCAAGAAAGAAGGGTACAGTATCCGGCAGACGTATGTGGTTTCGTAGACAGAAAGGATAATTATGGTAAAGAAAATTATGCGTGATCCGCTGTTTCTAGTACAGAAATCGGTGGATGCAACAGAAGCAGATAAACAGGTTATAACAGATTTGCTCGATACACTCCGGGCGAATCTGGATCACTGCGTCGGAATGGCGGCAAATATGATCGGCGTAAAGAAGAATATCATCGTCGTGGCAAGCGGACCATTCCAATTCGCAATGGTGAATCCGGTTATCACGAAGAAAACAGGTGCTTATCAGGTGGAAGAGGGATGTCTGTCGCTCGACGGGACACGCCCCTGTACAAGATACCAGGAGATAGAGGTTGATTACCTCGACCAGCATTTTAAGAAGCAGCATGGTAAATATTCCGGCTGGGTGGCACAGATTATTCAGCATGAAGTGGATCATTGTAATGGGGTTGTTATATGAAAATTGTGTGAACTGTTCATTGTAAAACCGCATTTTTGCGTGCTTTTTCTAAATGTTCCAAACTTACGCTTTACAATGATTGCAGACGTATGATATGTTTTTTGTGTCGACAATAATTGATGGTTGAAACATCACCCCGGGGCGGTACAGGAGGAGTGTATGGCCAAGATGGAAGTGAATAAGAAACTGATTCGTGAAGAAAATTTGAAACGTATTGAAAAGTTGCGGTTGATGGATGATGATTTTTTCTCAGAGGCGTTAAATGGTAAGTGTGAAGCGGTTGGATATATTCTAAAAACTGTATTGAATCGTGATGATTTGAAAGTTGTGGAGACAAAAGCACAGGTGGAATATAAAAGCGCTACTAAGCGTTCAATTCGTCTTGATGTAAAAACAGTAGATGCTAATCAAGAACATTTTGATATTGAAATTCAAAGAGAAGATAAGGGAACCGGGGCAAGACGTGCACGGTTTCATGGGAGCATGATCGATAGGGATTTGTTAGAAAAAGGCAAAAAATTTGAAGAGTTACCAGAATCATTTATTATATTTATCACCGAGAATGATAAATATGATCGAGGGGTACCAATCTATCATATCGAGCGAATGATTGAAGAACATGATTATGCGTTATTTGAGGATGGATTGCATATTTTATATGTAAATGGTGAATATCAGGATTTAGATACACCCGTTGGTAGACTCATGCATGATTTCCATTGTACAAAATCGGAAGAAATGTATAGTAAAGAATTGGCAAATGAAGTAAAATATTTAAAAGAGACGGAAGGAGGTCGAGAGCATATGTGTAAAATTTTAGAAGAAATGTGTGAAGAAGTGGCGGTTAAAATTGAGAAGGAGACAACGGAACGGATAGCAAGAGAAACAGCAAAGTCACTTTTGGCAATTGGCAAGCTGTCATATGAAGAAATCTCTCAGAGTACGGGACTTCCAATAGAAATAGTTGAAGAATTGGCTGTGCAGAAGACGGCGTAGAAAAAAATTGATTTGAGCGGAATTGTGTATGCAGTTCTGCTCTTTTTTGTTTTAGTTAAGTTTTAAGACTTGTGATGAAAGATCTGTCAGATTCAAACTTAGGACTACCGTATTTTGTTGTTTTGGTGTAAAATAAAAACATATTTTTGGTCGAAAAAGTATGAATCTGGGGAAAGGGGCAAGCCTTATGAATAATGCGGAAGAGATGGAGACAACCGGGGAGAAAAAGAAAATCGTCCGGGGACCGAGAAGCAATCAGAAACTTAAGATTATGTACCTCATGAAAATCCTGCTTGAAGAGACTGATGAGGAGCATGATCTTACCTTGAATGAGATTGTGGAGAAGTTGAAAGCATACAATGTCACAGCGGAGCGGAAGAGTTTATACAGTGACATTGAGAACTTGCGGAAGTATGGACTTGATATCATCGGAAGCCAGTATGACCGGACCTATCATTACAAGATAGGAAGCAGACGGCTCCAATTAGTAGAACTGAAACTTCTAGTGGATGCGGTGCAGTCTGCCCGGTTTATCACAGAGAAGAAGTCAGATGAGCTGATTGAGAAGCTGGAGAGCTTTACAAGCAAA
>DHJV01000137.1:0-3880 GCA_002404515.1 Lachnospiraceae bacterium UBA4711
AAATTATATTCAGAATTGCAACAGCAATATTGTGCTGATCCTGATTCTGGTGCCTGTCCTTGTTATAATGTTGGTGACGAGTTTGTCTTTTATCGGGATGATGAGCGGGATGACTTCTGGCACATGGGGCTAAATACGCTGGTCAAGACCAATGGCGATGCAGATGCTGTTGCTGGAGATCCGAAAATGCCGTTTTGCTCCGAAGCATGGGATGCGATTTCACGGTACATCTATACAGGTTTGCAGGGTGGTTCTATCATGAAAGGCTGGATGAAGAACGAAAATGAAATGATTACTTGTTGTTCTGATGGTACACGTCCGGTGATTTTTAAAATTGAGAGAATTGATTATGAATAAGGCATCGACAACTTCCAGCTTATGAGGACAAAAGATGAAACTTAGAGAATACAAAACGACGGACTGTGAGCAGATGGCGAAACTGTTTTATAATACGGTACATAGTGTAAATGCAAAGGATTATACAGAAGAACAGGAAGTTGATATGATAAAAATTGTGTGGTCAATAAATGATATAAATAAATATCAAACAGGAAATTTGTCGGAAGGCGCAGTAAAGATAGAAACACCGCAGAGTGTCGGTGAACTGATGAAAAAAGCAGTGCCAATTGCTGCAATTCTATGTGTTTTCCTTTTTATTGCTATGCTTTGTAAAACGATAATATGCAAGACAGTTGTAATCTCACCAATATTTATTCTGGTTGGATTTGCTTTCGGTTTTATATTGTTAATAATTCATGAGTGGTTACATGGAATTGTTTATCCCAAGGAAGCAGATGTAACAATAGGAAGAATAAAAGGAAAGACAACATTTGTTGCATTAGCATCATATCCATTAAAGCGAAATCGGTTTATATTGATGTGCCTGTTGCCATTTGTTCTTGGATTAGTTCCATTTATATTATTTGTAATTAGTCCTGCTGAATTTAGAGTATTTAATGGATTGAATTTTGGCATGGCATGTATGGGTATGGTTTCGCCATTTCCAGATGTGTTTAATGTTCTTGCCGTTCTAAGAAATTCTGAAAAAAGCGATTCAATAATGTTTTACAAGAACGATATGTATAAGATTTCTTAAATTTCTGGTTGATCATACAGTTGATCAGATAGGAAAATATAAATCTGCAACTTAAAATATTTTGGAGAAATAGCATGGAAAAATATTTAAGAGAAACAAAAATGCTGGATTATTCAAGCAAAAATATACAGCAATTGATACGGGATAGAAACTGGAACGACATAGAAGAATTTGAACGATTAAAATCAATTTACACGTTTGTAAGAGATGAAATTTTGTTCGGATATAATATTGATGATACGGTTTGTGCATCAAAGGTTTTGGCGGATGGTTATGGGCAGTGCAATACAAAGGGAACATTGTTCATGGCGCTGCTAAGAGCTTGTAATATTCCTTGCAGAGTACATGGATTTACCATTGATAAGGAATTGCAAAAGGGAGCAATGACAGGAATAGTATATAAAAATGCACCTCGAAATGTGCTGCATAGCTGGGTTGAAGTGTATTTTGAAGATACATGGTACGAGCTAGAGGCATTTATTCTTGATAAACAATATTTGAGAAAATTGCAAATAAAAAATAGCGATTGCACGGGCGCGTTTTGTGGTTATGGCGTGGCGGTGAAGGATTTCAAAAATCCGGTTATTGATTTTGACAGAAATAATACATATATTCAGAGCGAGGGAATCAATCAGGATTTTGGAATTTATGATTCACCAGATGATCTGCTAAAGGAGCATCATCAGGAAATGTCTGCGGTGAAGGCTTTTTTATACAGAAATTTAGGAAGACACTTGATGAATCGAAATGTTAATAAGATTAGAAATTCTTGAATTTAATAGACCGCATAGTTGAGCAGAAAAGAAAATCGAGATGCAGATTAGAAAGTTTCTTTACAGGAAGGTGATTCGATGAACGATCAATTCATACAAGGTGTATTTGAAGAGAATAGAGGCGTTTAAGGGTGTTGAAAAACTTGATTTTAATAAACCAATCACTCTTTTTGTCGGAGAAAATGGCAGCGGTAAATCAACTTTATTGGACGCATACATCTGTGTGAATATGAAGATACAGAGAGCTATCAGGTAACAGAAATGTTTATAAACAATCGGCAGATGTTGCTGGATAGATTGTTAAGGGAGTAGGAAATGAGCGAGATTATATACAGAAAGACTACAAAAGATGATATGGAAATTCTCATGAAGCTGAGACTTGAAATGCTTAGAGAAGTGAATGATTTGACCGATGAGTATGAATATGATGAGAATTTTATCTCTGAGAGCAGGAAGTATTTTGAGGCAGGTGAGCAGACAACGGTTATTGCACTTGATGGGGAAACTCCCGTAGGCTGTGCAAGCCTATCCTATATATGGATTATGCCGACATTCTCGCATCCGACAGGCAATCGGGCGCATTTAATGAATGTCTATACCCGTGCAGATCACAGAAGAAGAGGCATCTCTACGAAAATGGTTGAGATTTTGATTGAAGAGGCAAAAGAAAATGGAGTGACAGAGATAAGTCTGGATGCAACAGAGATGGGAAGACCTTTGTATGAAGCATTAGGGTTTCAGGCATCCGATTCATGTATGGTGATGAAATTGAGATAAAACATTGAAGAAAGTTACAAAAAACCGTCATGCAATCTTGAAGAAAAGCACATAATACAATATAAAAATCTTGAAGAATGACACATTTTTGATATAATGAGTGCAGAAAAGTTGGAGAAGCATATTGGGAGGTATATATGTATTTTAAAAGAAAAGCATATGACAAACTATTAGAATGGAAAAATTTATATTCAGATAAATATGCTGTGTTGTTAGAAGGAGCCAGACGAGTTGGCAAATCAACGATAGCGGAGAATTTTGCAAAGAATGAGTATAAATCTTATATATTGATTGATTTTTCAAAAACAACAAGTAATATATTGGACTGTTTTGATGATATAGGAAATTTAAATATCTTTTTTCTCAGGTTACAGGCGGAAACGGGGATCACTTTATATGAGCATGAGTCTCTTATTATTTTTGATGAAGTTCAACTATTTCCTAAAGCAAGACAGGCGATCAAGCATCTTGTGTTTGATGGCAGATACAGTTATTTGGAAACAGGATCTCTTATATCAATAAAGAAAAATGTAAAAGATATTTTAATTCCATCAGAGGAAATGAGGTTACAGGTATATCCTATGGACTATGAGGAATTTTGCGATGCGACGGGGAGTAACTATGAGCTTTTACATGAGATTTATGATTGTGGAACAGCCATCGGACAGGCAACCAATCGTAAATTAATGCGAGATCTGAGAATATATATGGCAGTGGGAGGAATGCCACAGGCAGTAGAAGCCTATGTCAATGGAAAGAATTTTTCAGAGATTGATATGGTTAAAAGACAGATTATTTCGTTATATGAAGAGGATTTTAAGAAGATTGATGATTCTGGAAGAATTTCGGCATTGTATCATTCTATACCGGCTCAGCTTGCAAAGGATACTAGAAAATATCGTATTACAACGGCAATTGGAAAGAAAAATAATACAAAAGCAGAAGAACTGTTGTATGAATTGATTGATTCAAAAACGGTTTTACCATGTTACAATTCTACAAATCCAAGAGTCAGTCTGACAAATACAAAAGATTTTAACAGTTATAAATTGTATCTTTCTGATACGGGGTTATTTGTTACGTTATTGTTTATTGACCGTCCGGTAACGGAAAATGATGTATATGCGAAGCTGCTTTCTGATAAATTACCTGCCAATTTAGGTTATTTATATGAGAATCTTATAGCACAAATGATTGCTGCATCTGGAAGAGAATTGTTTTATCATACATGGGA
>DHJV01000137.1:3996-14472 GCA_002404515.1 Lachnospiraceae bacterium UBA4711
CAGGAAAACACGAGTCAATAAAGGAATTTTCTAAAAAGTTTTCTCAAAATGTGAATAAAGTATATTTAATATCGCAAAAAGATGTCGGAAGAGAGGAAAATTTATTGTTGAAGCCTTTTTATTTCATGCCATTTTTAATTTGATGAACCGTTAGATAATTGGAGGATTTCGTATGACTTACAAAAAGAATATTTCTAATATGGTGATGACAATAATAGGAGGTGGATTCTTGCTGTTACACGCAATATCTGCATTGCTGATCAGCAGGAAAAATCCGTATGGTGGGAAACTGTTCTGGTTTTTTCGGTTTTGAGGATGGAAAAATTTATCAACAAAGGAGTAAATAAAAATGACAGAATGGGAGAGGCTTGCAGGTGTATCAATCGGCGATAACACGATTATAGGAACCGCAAGCATTGTCACGAAAGACATCCCATCGAATGTGATCGCAGTTGGAAATCCGTGCAAGGTGATCCGGGAAATTACGGAAGCGGATAAGACGGATTATTTAGAGCGGATGAAGCAATTTGTTTAATGAGATTCGTTAATTGAGATTTTTGGAGAATTGCCGTTATGATTAGAGAATTACAGGAAAAGGATATAAATAGAGTTGCTGAGATATGGTTAGATACCAATCTAAAGGCGCATGATTTTATTTCCGATCAATACTGGAAAAGTAATTTTGAATTAGTTAGGGATATGTTGACGCAAGCAGAAGTCTATGTGTATGAGGGCAATCAGGAAATACAGGGGTTTATAGGACTCAATGGCGAATACATTGAGGGTATTTTTGTTTCTGATAAAATGCAATCGAAGGGTATAGGCAAAATTCTGTTGAATTATGCAAAGAATACAAGGAAGAAATTATTTTTGAACGTATACATAAAAAACACATCGGCGATATCTTTTTATCAAAGAGAAGGCTTTGTGGTTCAGTATAGCGGCGTGGATGAAGCTACAGGGGAAAAAGATTATGTAATGGCATGGAGGCAGAAATAATTAAAAATACCCCAAGATAGGAGAAAAACATGAAATTTCAACAAGCAAGCGAAGCTGATTTTACCATAATGCAGGAGTTCTACTGGGATGTAATCGATGACATCCACAAGAACAATGTAAACCATGAAAATCTCGGATGGGAAAAGGCATTGGCAAAATTGTAGTAGAAAATATATTGAATAGGATAATTACCGAAATAACTTGTTGACACACCCAACGATATTTGATAATATTTATCAAGTAATTTAACATTCCATGAGGGAGTAGTTAGCGCGAAAGTGTGGTTTGTCAACATTCTGATTATAGATTGAGAGTATAATCTGGCAAATCTTAAATAATGAGACTCATGTATATCAATTAACTGCTTGTGCAATAATCTACACAGGCATGTAATTGATATACATGAGTCTTTTTTTACCTGCCGGGTATATTTTCAATCGTAGGTGTTTCGGCTGACGGTACTGCTGTGGAGAGAGAAAAGGAGGAAAACATGGAAAAATTCATTAACAACGCCCCATTTGCCCTGGTGCTTGTAATCCTTGTGATAGGCTTTGTTCTGCTTATTAAGGGTGCGGACTTCTTTGTGGAGGGAAGTTCCAGTGTCGCCAAGCGGCTGCATGTGCCGTCTATCATTATCGGACTTACAATCGTTGCAATGGGCACATCCCTTCCGGAGACCGCGGTCAGTGTATCGGCTTCAATCACTGGCAATAACGAGCTTGCGGTCAGTAATGTTGTCGGTTCCAACATTTTTAATCTGATGGTTGTCATCGGTGTGTGCGCGGTGTTGGCAACGGTCAATGTTGCGAAAGAAACAATCAAGAGAGATATCCCATTATCACTCATATGTGCCGGACTCTTGATGCTTCTGGGAATTATCGGACTTGGTGATAAGTCAGGCATGACGCTTGGACATCTGGATGGTGCGATATTTATTGTATTCTTTGCAGGTTACATTATTTACATGGTTAAGGTTGCAATGAAATCAAGCAAGGAAGGCAAGAAGGTTGAGATCGAAGGTGGTTCGGACGAAGAGATTAAACTTGTTTCCGTTCCTGTAAGCATCCTGTTTATCGTTGGCGGTGCGATTGCAATTGCCGTCGGCGGAGATGTGACGGTCGATGCAGCATCGCGAATCGCAAGCGACCTTGGCATGAGCCAGACATTGATCGGACTTACGATCGTTTCAATCGGAACATCGCTTCCAGAGCTTGTCACATCTATCGTGGCAGCCAGAAAGAATGAAGTGGATATGGCGCTTGGAAATGCCATCGGTTCCAATGTATTTAACATACTGATGGTACTTGGTATAGCATCCGCAATCAGCCCGATCAGCATTATCAGGGAAAATATTATTGATCTGTGTGTATTGATCGTATTTACCGTGTTAGTGTGGATATTTGCAGCAACCAGAAAGAAAATCGGCCGGGTGGAGGGCTTGTGTATGGTTGCGCTTTATGCGGCATATGCGGTTTATATCATAATAAGATAAATGGGAGATTGGACGAATGATATTATTCTTCAAAGTTTTTTTTACCGAATTTATAGCAGAGATGGGCGATAAAACACAGCTGATGCTGATTGCGCTCACTTCAAAATACAAATTAAGAGACATTATACTTGGAACGGGTGTTGCAATTCTTGTGCTGAACGGACTTGCCGTGCTGGCAGGCGGACTTGTCAGTGAGTTTGTTCCGGAATGGGTGATCAAGACGATCGCGGCACTCGCATTTCTTTATTTCGCCGCATCCACGATTGCCGGGGACGACGAAGAAGAGGAAGAGGGCGGCAAGACAAAGATTAAGTTCGCACCACTTGCTGTGTTCTGTACATTCTTCGTTGCAGAGCTTGGCGATAAGACACAGCTTACCGCTATCACATTTGGTGCAAATGAAGGTATGGGTGCTGCATTTGTTGTATGGATTGGATGCTCGCTCGGACTTTTCGCAGCGGACATGCTGGGCATGCTGGTTGGATATCTGTTGAAGAGCAAGACGCCGGACGGATTGTTGAATACTCTTGCATTTGTGATCTTCTCTATCTTTGGTGTGTACACACTGTATCAGGGATTAAAGCTGATACATGCAAGTGTCTCACCGATTCCGGTAATTCCGGTACTTGTAATTGTGACGATTGTTTTTGCAGGTTTGTGTGCGTCCCTTTTTGTAAGACGAGAGAAAAAGAAGAAGGCTGCATAAGATAATACCCCCACTGGTGCATTTGTTAGAATTAAAGTGCGTCAGTGGGCTTTTTTAATTGATTTCGGATAAAATATATAGTAAGATAGTAAGCAAGATAATAAGCAAGATGGAGTTGGTGAAATGCAAAATTATATACCGCCATATACAATATCAGATAAAATGCTGGAGCTTGTTTCGAAGATATCTGAAAAAATAGGAAAAATCAATGGTCATAGAGAGCTGGAATCCAGACCGCATTTGCGAAGAAATAACAGAATTCGGTCCATACATTCTTCGCTGAAGATAGAAGCGAATTCCTTGTCCTTGTCAGAGGTTCGGGACGTTATAAACGGACATCTGGTTCTTGGCGACCAGAAGGAAATTCAGGAAGTAAAAAACGCATATGAAGCATATGGGCATATTTCGGACATCAATCCGTTCAGCATAACAGATCTAAAAAAAGTACATGGAATTATGACATACCGAACGGTCAATGAATCGGGAGCTTTCAGAAAAGGCGATGAAGGAGTATTTTCCGGAGATAAATGCATTTTTGTGGCACCGCCGCCACAGATGGTAGACAGTTTGATGAATGATTTATTTACATGGATGAAGAAAAATGAAGGTTTGATTCATCCGCTTATATTAGCGGCAGTATTTCATTATGAATTTGTATTTATTCATCCTTTCTCAGATGGAAATGGAAGAATGGCAAGATTGTGGCATATGGCTATCCTGTATCGCTGGAGAAATATTTTTGAGTATATTCCATTGGAGTGCCAGATAGAAAAATATCAGACAGAATATTATGACGCAATCGCACAATGTCATGTCAATGGTAATTTCGATAGCTTTATCGAATTTATGCTGAAGATGATTTGCCAGATTCTTGACGAAGTGATCGCACAGATTCGCAAATCAGACTCTGAAACGTCAGAATATGTAAAACGTATGTTAGATGTGATGGAGTATGATATACCATATACATCAAATGCCATTATGGAAGCACTGGGATTGCGGTCGAAAGAAACACTTAGAAAAAATTATATCAATCCGGCAATTGAACTGGGGATTATCAGAATGACGTTACCTGATAAACCGAATAGTAAGAATCAAAGATATGTGAAGTAATAACGGTTTCATAAAAATGTGAGGAATAAAACATGGAGTATAACTATACCCACGGTGGCGATGTCTACCGAAATCCAATTGAATATGATTTTTCTATCAATGTGAATCCGCTTGGCATGCCGCTTGCCAGCATTCAGGCAGCGCATGAGGGCATTGTGCTGACCGGCAGATATCCAGATTACAAGGCGGAGCAGTTGTGTAATGCGATTGCAAAGGCGAAGCGGATTCCGGCGGAGAGGATTATTCCGGGAAATGGCGCAGCTGAGCTTCTGTTTGCGCTTGGACAGACACTTTCCGGGAAGGCGTTAACGATTGCACCGACATTTACCGGATATGCAGAAGCCGTCGCCGCCGGTGGGGGCGAGATGTGTTATGCAGGATGTGAAGATGTGGATGGATGCGCTGATGATATGGACGGACAGGATGGATCGCAGTTTGATTCTGAAACCGCAATGCAACGTCTACTTGCGAAACTGGACGATTCAATTCGCCTCGTATTTTTGTGCAATCCGAACAATCCAACCGGGACATTATTTACGCGGGCGCAGATCCTGCGCGTGCTTGCGAAGGCGGAGGAGATGCAGGCGTATGTCTGTGTGGATGAATGCTTTTTGCCATTTTTGGAGGAGGAAGCGGCGTATAGTATGCTGCCGTATCTGGCAGAGCATCCGCAACTGCTTGTGCTTCGGGCGTTTACGAAGATTTATTGTATGGCGGGACTCCGGCTTGGGTATCTGGTCTGTGGCGATGCAGAGCTGCAGGCGCGGATTCGCGCGAGGATTCAGCCGTGGAACACGTCGATTCCGGCACAGACGGCAGGTATTGCGGCATTATCGGATACGGAATATCTGGCGAAGACACGCGAGAATCTACAGGAGGAGCGTGCATATCTCGCGCCGCGTCTGCGTGAGCTGGTGGCAGAGGTTTATGATGGATATGGGAATTTCCTGTTATTCCGTGATGAACCGAACCTAAAAGAACGGATGCTTGACGTGGGTGTCCTGATTCGGGCGTGCGGTGATTTTGTGGGACTTGATGATACATACTTTCGTATCGGAATCCGTTCCCATAGCGAGAATCAGGAATTTATTCGCAGATTGGCTCGTGTGAAAAATGTGGTAAAATAAACCTAGACTTATATAAAGTAGTGAAAAAAGAAATTATAAAATCAAAAAAATCACTGTTTTTTCAAAAAACAGTGATTTTTTTGATCCTGAGTGGTATTATATTACTATAAATGAAAAGGGGTGTGAATATATGGAACCATATAAAGCAAAAAGTATGCCTTTGGACTATAAAATAGATAAAGATATGTTAAAACTGATTTCAGAAGCAAATGTAAAATATGGGGAATACAAATCATTGTTAAATACGTTGGAATTTGATGCCAGCTTTTTCTTGGATTCCGTAATATTAAATGAAAGTTATAAATCGACACAGATTGAGGGAACACAGATATCTCAGGATGAAATGTTTTATCTGAAATATATGGAAAAAACAGATGATAATCAGGAAATACAAAATCTCAAGAAAACAATCGAATATGCGCAAACGTATTTGCAGACGAAAAAGCAAATAAATTATGAACTTGTAAATGAAATGCATAAAATTATATTAGATAGTGTGAGAGGATCGCAAAGAACGCCCGGAAAAATCCGAACGACACAGAATTGGATAGGACCAAGAGGATGTACGATTGAGGGAGCAACATTTATTCCGCCAGTTCCAGAAGAAGTTTATGGATTGCTTATAAATTTATACGATTATATGAATGATGCGTTTACAGATCCTTTGTTGGTAAATGTTGCTTTATCCCATATGCAGTTTGAGACGATTCATGCATATAAGGATGGAAATGGACGGCTTGGCAGAGCGTTGATTCCGGTACAAATGGCAATGATGGATGAAAGTACTCCGATTTTGTACATGTCAGAGATTCTCGAATTATATAAGCCATCTTATCAGAGATATCTTATGGAATGCAGAAGAGGTAATGTTGCAGGATATATTAAATTCTTTTTACAGTGTGTGATTGATCAGTGCAATTCATATACTAACAAACTGGAACGAATTAAGGTGATTTACAAAGAAGATATGGAGACAATTAAGCAGATAAAAGGAAATTCGATATATAGAATTATGCCTGTGATTATGAAGCAGATTGTGTTTAATAAAAAAGAAATACAGGATCTGTCTGGGGTATCTGTGAATGTTGTGTCAAGGATAATAGATCAGCTAGTAGATTTACATGTGATTGTACCAGATTCCACGGTTTCGAAAAAAGGATATCGATATCAAAGAATATATGAAGTGTTCGTTGGAACAAATGAGTTTTAAATGACAAGGAGACACAAAATGGCAAAATCAATCATGATTCAGGGCACGATGTCCAACGTGGGCAAATCTCTTATTGCGGCAGGGCTTTGCCGCATATTTAAACAGGATGGCTACAAGGCAGCTCCTTTCAAATCCCAGAACATGGCATTAAATTCCTATGTCACAAAGGAAGGGTTAGAGATGGGGCGCGCACAGGTCGTACAGGCGATGGCAGCAGGCGTGGAACCGTCTGTGCGGATGAACCCGATTCTGCTCAAGCCGACGACCGATATGGGTTCGCAGGTGATCGTTCAGGGACAGGTTGTCGGAAATATGCGTGCGATGGATTATTTTGCGAAGAAAAAAGAATATATTCCGGTAATCAAGGAAAGCTACGAGCAGCTTGCGGCAGAGCATGAGATCATTGTGATCGAGGGCGCGGGAAGCCCGGCGGAGATCAATCTGAAGCAGGATGATATCGTGAATATGGGAATGGCGAAGATTGCAGATGCACCGGTGCTTCTGGTTGGCGACATCGACCGCGGTGGTGTATTTGCACAGTTGATCGGTACGGTGATGCTTTTGGAGCCGGAAGAACAGGCACGGATTAAGGGGCTGATCGTGAACAAATTCCGGGGAGATAAGAAGATTTTAGATCCGGGCATCACGATGTTGGAAGAACGAGCCGGTAAGCCGGTGCTCGGCGTGGTGCCGTATGCAGATGTGGATATCGAGGATGAAGATTCTCTTGCGTCAAGTCTGGAAGAGACGCATATACAGGCGGAAATTGATGTGGCTGTGATCCGTTTCCCACGCATCTCGAATTTTACAGATATGCAGGCGCTCAGCATGGAACGGGACGTATCGGTACGCTATGTGACAAAACCGTCAGAACTTGGCGAACCGGATGCGATCTTACTTCCGGGCACCAAGAATACGATTCAGGATCTGCTGTGGCTGCGGGAGAGTGGACTGGAAGCAAAGATTATACGGCTGGCGAAGAAGGGAACGATCGTGTTCGGTATCTGTGGCGGGTATCAGATGCTTGGCGAAGCATTGAAGGATCCATTGCAGACAGAGAGTGCGCTTGGAAGTGTGCGCGGTATGGGTTTACTGCCGGTTACGACGGTGTTCGAAGAGGAAAAACAATTGGAAAACCGCACATACCAGATTGGAATGCTGGATGGGGATTTGGCAGCCCTCAGTAATAAGAATGTTGCTGGTTATGAGATACACATGGGGCGGACGGAAGCTGTTGGTAGCGATGGGACATCACAATGTTTCGATACGAAGATTATTGCCGAAAATTCCGTATGCACCATGAAAACTACAAGTAGAATTCAACCCTTTATTGAAGATTCCACAGGAAATGTACTTGGATACACTGTAGGAACGGTGGCGGGCAGTTATATCCATGGCATCTTCGATGAGGTTGCATTCCGCGAGGTATTTATTGGGTTGTTGTATGCGCGCAAAGGGAAAACACGGGGAGAAAGTGAACATCTGACTTTGCAGGAATACCGGGAACAGCAGTTTGACAAGCTGGCGCAGATCCTGCGGGAAAGTCTTGATATGGAGAAAATCTACGAAATCCTGGGACTTTGCAAATGAGAATAAAGTGATTCCTGTGTAAAGGATAGTGGATTAAACTACAGGAATCAACAATTGATTATAAAAGGAGACAGATATGATTCAGATCTATCATGGAGATGGAAAAGGAAAGACAACGGCAGCCGTAGGACTGGCTGTGCGCGCAGCTGGAAATGGGATTCCTGTGCTATTTGTACAGTTTTTGAAGGATGATACATCCGGCGAAATTGCCATGTTGCAGAAGCTTGGAATCGAGACATTGCATGCCCCGCAGATGTATGGATTTGTGAGTCATATGCGTGAGGAGGAGCTTGCAAAGACACGCACGTATTTTGCAGATATGCTGGTGCAGGTTGAGATGTGGATTGCAGAACAGAAAAAACAGCATGACGACGTGCGGAAGGAAAATACGGTTGAGGCGGTTGTTGTTTTGGATGAGGTTTTGCACGCTGTAAAGTATGGGTTACTTGATGAGAGTACATTGATGGAAGTGCTGTCGTGCAATCAGGTGCAGATTGAATTCATTCTGACCGGGCGGAATCCATCAGACAAGCTTCTGGCGCTTGCGGATTATGTCACGGAAATGAAAAAAGAAAAGCATCCGTATGAGCAGGGAATTTCTGCCAGAAAAGGGATAGAATTCTAAGGACCGTTGTGATAAAATAAAACCGATCATAGACAAAAAACAGGAGCGCACATGGAAGCACATCAGTTACCTTCGGGAACGTATCTGGAACAAAACAAATATTACATTGAGCGGGTACTTGGAGATGGCGGATTTGGAATTACGTATCTTGGGTACGATGTGAAGCTGCAGCGGAAGGTTGCAATTAAAGAATTCTATATGCGCGGGTATTGCTACCGGAATCCCGGAGATCCGAATGTTTACACCGAAGCCGGTGAAAAACGTGAGAACTTCGAGAAGATGAAACAGCAGTATATTGAAGAAGGACGTGTGCTGGCTGCTTTGGGAGAGCAGCCCGGTGTGGTAAATATTTACACGTTTATTGAGGAGAACAACACTGCTTATCTTGTCATGGACTTTGTCGAAGGACAGTCGCTGGATGCGTATGTGAAAAGTCAGGGTGGCAGGTTATCTGTGTCCGAGACTTTGGCGATTATGCGTCCGGTCATCCGGGCGTTGGCAGGTGTACATAAACGAGGTGTGATACACCGGGATATCAGCCCGGACAATATCATGATTACGCATGACCGAAAGGTAAAGCTGATCGATTTCGGCGCTGCGCGAATGTATGGGAATTATAATTATCTCCGCGTGCAAAAGGGTGGTTATTCACCGATTGAACAGGTGACACCAGGGGGACAGATTGGACCGTATTCGGATGTGTATGCGCTCTGTGCTACAATGTATAGTTGTATGACAGGCGTGAAAATGCCACGTGCGGCCGAGCGGGTGAAACAGGATACCTTAGTGCCGCCATCTGCGATGGGGCTTGTGATTGCACCGCAGGAGGAAGCTGTGTTGATGCAGGGACTTGCAATCGATCCAGCACAGCGGTATGCAAATGCAGGGCGGTTGTATCAGGCATTGTATGAGACTTCGACGGAGCAGACGGGAAGCGCATCTATGATGACGCAGAGTGGGATATCCCAGATGCTGTCCGATATGCAGGCAGATCAGAAAAAACAGGTACATAGAAAGAAGCAGATCGGTATGATCTGTGGTATTGTACTGTTGTTGTGTATTGGCTTTTTGGCATATGTTCAAAAGAGGCAGAACCGGGATGTGACAACGGCTGCAACCGAAGCGACAACGCAGCAGATCTTACAGACGGAGATTGATGCGAGTCCGGTGGAGGAAGTCGATTGTACTGCATATGCGCAGGAATTTTATGAGTTGTGTGCAAAGCAGCATGAAGCAAAGGGGAACACACTCACACAGAGAGATGAATTTATGGACGCTGCGAAAGAGACAGCGGGAAAAAGCGCGGCACTGGTATATACCAGCACAGATGAATTAAATGCCGCATTAACAGAGATTGGCAATCAGGCGATTGCCACGTATAAGATACCAAATACCGGGTGGGTGACATATACCTTTTCTTTAAAGGAAGATGTCGCGACGGTAAAACAGGCGTTGGATACTTATATTGCACAGATGAACGAGGAAAATCAGGGGACCGTGGATTTGGATAATTGTACATATCTTGGCGTCAGCGTTGCGCGTGCGCAGGATGGTACATATTTCTGGGCAGTATTTTATCAATAAAGGAGATCATGGGGGATTTTAGAAATGAGT
>DHJV01000137.1:14506-25074 GCA_002404515.1 Lachnospiraceae bacterium UBA4711
TGAATGAACAAGGGAAATTGTACCGTGCCATTACATCAATGTGTGATGAATGGCTGTTGATTGAGGAAATCGATCTGGAAGCGGACACGTTTGAAATCCTGCACGATAATTTGCAGAAGCAGGGGATTCCGGTACCACGGAATTGCAGTTACAGTCAGCAGAATTTCGAGATGCAGGAGCTGGTTGCACCAGAATATCAGGAATATCGTTATAATTTCGGTGTGCGGGATAATCTGCGCAAGCTTCTGAAGCAGAGCGATACCGCGGAATGCGAGTATATTGTATGCACGGGAGAAAATGTATGGCGCAGAGATGTGTTCAGGGTAGTTGAATGGAAGGAAGAGGAACCGAAGATTTTGAACTGGTTCCACATGAATATTGACAGCAAGAAGTCTGCGGAGTTAAAACAGCGGCAGGCGATTCGGGATGCATATCTGCAAAGTGAGCAGGCATATGCCATCAAAAATATGTATCTCAAGCGGCTGAACGAGGAATTGCAGATGCCGATCAACATGATCGTCGGAAATGCATCTGTCGCGCGGACATTTGTTACAAATCCGGAACGTGTGACCGAGTGCATCGAGGAGATTTCGCTCTCAGCAAAGGCAATCTTTCGTATGGTGCGTCAGATGATTAACACAGATGCGATACAGCAGGGGGCAACATTGCTGCAGATGCAGCAGACATCCGTAGAGAATCTGTGGAGAAATACGCTTGATATCGTCAAGCCATCTATGCGGCTTCGACGGCACACGATGCATCTGGATATGGCGCAGCTTTATCACCGCAATGTGATTGGCGATGTGGAAAAGATGCAGCAGATATTGTTGAATTTATTGCAAAATGCAATTGACTATACGCCATATCGGGGCGAGATATTTTGTGGTATCAAAGAGCAGCCACTGGATGAGACGACCGGATATTTTGAGTTTTATGTACAGGACAATGGAGTTGGGATGTCCGAGGAGTTTCGGAAGATTATGTTCGAGCCATTTGCAAGGGAGCATTCAGACCGGATTGAGCGCGTGGAGGGCTCTGGCATGGGATTGATGATCGTGCAGAATCTGGTTCGGCTGTTGGATGGAGAAATTGAGGTTGAGACGAAGACCGGTTGTGGGACGAAGATTACAGTTGGGATGAAACTGCGATACGGAACAGAGTCAAAGAACGCCGATGGAGAGGTTCAGTATTTTGACTGGAGTGATTGGGAATCTGCGCGTGAGAGGAAAAAGATATTTTCTGGACAGCATGTGCTGGTTGTCGATGATAATGATATTACTGCTTCGATTGAGAAACAGATTTTGACAGAATGTGGGCTTGTTGTCGATCGTGCGATCAATGGTGAGGATGCAATCTGTATGTTTGAACGGTCGCCGGTGCATTACTATGATCTGATATTGATGGACATGGGATTGCCGTTTATGGACGGCTATGCAACAACGATGGGGATACGTCAGCTTCGTGAAGATGGAAAGACGATACCGGTGATTGCACTGACCTCACGGCTGTATGCAGACGACGAGTTTCATGGAGAAGAATATGGAATGAAAGCAAGGCTTCAAAAACCTGTCAGTGCAAGGAAACTGATGGAAGCCGTGCGTGAATATATATAAAATTAAGGAGTCGCAAAAGAAAATGCCAGTTACAGAGTACCTAGAGAGAAATGCCAGATTGTACCCGGATGAGGTTGCACTGGTGGAACTGAATCCGGATGAACCGGATACGAGAAGAACTTCGTGGAAGGAGTTTGAACTGATACAGCCATCAAGATTTGAGCCGTATCGAAGAGAGATTACATGGAGTGTCTTCGATGAGAAGGCAAACCGGTTTGCAAACATGCTGATTGGAAGAGGCATCAAGAAAGGCGATAAGGTCGCAATTCTGATGTACAACTGTCTGGAATGGCTGCCAATCTATTTTGGTGTCCTGAAGACAGGAGCCATCGCGGTTCCGTTTAACTTCCGGTATGATGCCGATGAGATCTTATACTGTGCGGAGCTGGCTGAGGTCGATATGATTGTGTTTGGACCTGCGTTCATCGGACGAATTGAGGCAAATGCAGAGCGTCTTTCCAAGGGCAGACTGCTGATCTACGTCGGTGATAACTGTCCGGATTTTGCAGAGAGCTATCATCAGCTTGTGGCAGATTGTTCAAGCCATGCACCAAACGTAACGATCACAGATGATGATTTTGGAGCGATTTATTTTTCGTCGGGAACGACAGGATTCCCAAAGGCAATTTTACATAAGCATCAGAGCCTGACGCAGGCAGCGGAGATGGAGCAGAAGCATCACGGCACGAGCCGGGACGATACGTTCCTGTGTATCCCACCGCTGTACCATACCGGTGCGAAGTTCCACTGGATGGGAAGTCTGGTAGCAGGCAGCAAGGCGGTGCTCTTGAAGGGGACAAAGCCGGAGACGATTCTTTCCGCAGTATCAAGTGAGCATTGTACGATCGTGTGGCTGCTTGTTCCGTGGGCGCAGGATATTCTGGATGCGTTAGATCGTGGGGATCTGAAGCTGGAGGATTATGAGCTTTCCCAGTGGCGGCTCATGCATATCGGTGCACAGCCGGTACCGCCATCACTGATCAAGCGTTGGAAAGAATATTTCCCGCATCACCAGTACGATACGAACTATGGACTTTCCGAGTCAACCGGACCGGGCTGCGTGCATCTGGGTGTGGAGAATATACATAAGGTCGGAGCCATCGGTGTGCCGGGCTATCGTTGGGAATGTAAGATTGTGGACGAGAACGGCGTGACGGTACCACAGGGCGAAGTCGGAGAACTTTGTGTCAAGGGACCGGGTGTGATGACCTGTTATTACAGAAATGAGGAAGCAACCGCAGAGACGATTAAGGATGGCTGGCTGTTTACCGGAGATATGGCAAGACAGGATGAGGATGGATTCTATTTCCTTGTCGACCGGAAGAAGGATGTCATCGTCAGTGGAGGCGAGAACATCTATCCGGTACAGATCGAAGATTTCCTGCGCAAGCATGACAAGATCAAGGATGTGGCAGTCATCGGACTTCCGGATCGACGTCTGGGTGAGAAGACAGCCGCCATTATCGAGATTAAGGATGGCATGACGTGTACAGAGGAAGAAATCGAGAACTTCTGCCTGGAACTACCAAGATATAAGAGACCAAAGCAGATTATTTTCCATGAGATTCCGCGAAATGCGACCGGAAAGATCGAGAAGCCGAAGCTGCGTGAGATGTATGGCGCAGACAAGCTGGTAGAGAAGGAAAATGAGGCATAAAGGTAGCTTGAATGCAGGATTTACTCCATAGAAAACTGTATGGAGTGAATGGAATATTAGTAGTTAAAATACATTAGACAGATTCGGCATACGATAATGATATCAAAAAGGAATATATTCAGACTCTGCCATGGTAAATCCGGATTCATAAACAGACCATTGGAACACGCCGGCACTTAACGAATCACACAGTGACGCAGGAACTGTAAGTGATGAGTTTAGTGTCCGCTGCGTGTGGAAGTGAGCGAGAGCGGGTCTGTGTTGAATCGGATTTACCGTGGCAGAGGAGAGGATATATGATACCATTATCGTATGTAGAATCGTCCGAGGATAAAAGGAGTAAATTATAAATGAAAGAATTGATGTTGGGAAATAAGGCACTTGCGCGCGGTTTGTACGAAGCCGGATGCAAAGTGATTTCCAGTTATCCGGGTACACCGAGTACGGAGATTACCGAGGAAGCTGCTTTATACGATGAGATTTATTGTGAGTGGGCACCAAATGAGAAGGTGGCTATGGAAGTGGCACATGGCGCGAGTCTGGGTGGAGTCAGAAGCGCAACTGCAATGAAGCATGTTGGATTGAATGTGGCAGCAGATCCACTTTTCACGATCTCTTATCAGGGATTAAACGCAGGTCTGGTTGTCTGCGTGGCAGATGATCCGGGGATGCATTCTTCCCAGAATGAGCAGGATTCCAGACATTACGCAGAGGCAGCGAAGGTGCCAATGCTGGAGCCGTCGGATTCGGAAGAGGCACGTGTATTTGCGAAGCGTGCATATGAATTATCAGAACAGTTTAACACACCTGTATTTATCAAGATGTGCACACGTGTGGCACATTCACAGAGTGTTGTAAATACAGAGGAGCGGGTCGTTCCGGCGCAGGTTCCTTACAAGAAAGACCCAACGAAGGTTATGATGACGAAGAATTCCCGCGATGCACATGTGCGCGTGGAACAGCGGACAAAGGATCTGATCGCATTTGCAGAGGATTGTGATCTGAACCGCGTCGAGATGGGCGATACATCGATCGGATTTATCACCAGTTCCACATCGTATCAGTATGCAAAGGAAGTGTATGGCGATAATGCAAGTTATCTGAAGCTTGGTATGATCTGGCCGCTTCCGGAGAAGCTGATCTTGGATTTTGCAGAGCATGTAGATAAGGTTGTAGTCTTAGAGGAGTTAGATCCATTTATCGAGAATCACTGTAAAAAGCTTGGTCTGGAAGTGGTCGGCAAAGAGACATTCCCAATCTGTGGCGAATTCTCACAGAATCTGGTACGTACAGCACTTGGCGGTGATGCGCCGGAAGAGCTGGCACTTGCCGATGAGATTCCGGGACGTCCACCGGTTATGTGTGCGGGCTGTCCACACCGTGGAATCTTCTATATTCTTTCGAGGTTAAAGTGCATGGTCTATGGTGATATCGGATGTTATACATTAGGTGCTGTGGCACCGTTGAATGCAATGGATTTAAATGTCTGCATGGGTGCATCCTGTTCCGGTCTGCATGGCTTTAATAAAGCAATGGGCGAGCAGGGCGAGAAGATGAGCGTCGGTGTGATCGGTGATTCGACCTTTATCCATTCCGGTATTACAGGTATTACAGATATTGCATATAA
The DNA here is from genome assembly GCA_002404515.1 of Lachnospiraceae bacterium UBA4711. Lineage (GTDB taxonomy): Bacteria > Bacillota > Clostridia > Lachnospirales > Lachnospiraceae > Coprococcus_C. The sequence continues at coordinate 19,404 of DHJV01000137.1, forward strand.
CATGAGTAATTCAACCGTGATCATTCTGGATAATTCGATCACAGGTATGACCGGACATCAGCAGAACCCGACAACCGGTAAGAACCTGCGTGGTGAGCCGGCTGGAAAGGTAAATCTGGAAGCGCTTTGTGCAGCACTTGGATTCAACCGTGTCACGGTCGTTGATCCATACGATCTTGCCGAGGTGGAGCGTGTCGTGAAAGAAGAGCTTGCCGCAGAGGAGCCAAGTATCATCATCAGCCGCCGTCCATGTGTAATGATCAAGGGTACGGTACATAAGCCGCCAATTAAGGTGAATGCCGATAAATGTGTCGGCTGTAAGATGTGTATGAAGATCGGATGTCCTGCAATTTCCGTGCGGGATAAGAAGGCTGTGATCGATACAACGCTGTGTATCGGGTGTGAAGTATGTACACAGATGTGTAAATTCGGTGCATTGTGTCCGGCAGCAAAGGAGGGCAAGTAAGATGGAAACAAAGAATATTATGATCGTCGGTGTCGGCGGACAGGGTACGTTGCTTGCCAGCAAGATCTTAGGACATGTGCTGCTCTCGCAGAATTTTGACGTGAAGGTTTCTGAGGTGCATGGTATGAGCCAGCGAGGTGGAAGCGTTGTCACATATGTACGATATGGTGAGAAGGTGTATTCACCGGTTATTGATAAGGGCGAGGCAGATGCGATTGTCGCATTTGAGAAGCTGGAAGCGGCAAGATGGATCTCCTACCTGAAGAAGGGCGGACAGATCATCGTGAATACACAGGAGGTAGAACCGATGCCTGTCATCACAGGAGCTGCGGAGTATCCGCAGGATCTGATTGCCAAGATGGAGGCAGCCGGTGCGAATGTCGATGCGAAGGATTTCCTTGCTATCGCAGAGGAGGCAGGTTCTGCCAAGGCGGTAAATATCGCACTCATGGGAAGACTTTCGAAGTATTTCCCGGAGATTCCAGAAGCAGCATGGGAGGAAGCAATCGACGTGATCGTTGCGGAGAAGTTCCGTGCACTCAACCACAAAGCATTTGAGCTTGGAAGAAATGCATAGGCAAGTGTAAACTTTGCCTGAAAACACCTTTCCTTTGTTCGTGTAATATAAGGACATCAGCAAGAGCTGAAAAACAAACGAACAAAGGAGAGGTAAAAATGAAAAGATTGGAAATTGCGCAGTATATTGCACTTGGAGCAACTTGTATGACAGTATTGGGGTTCGTAATCAACCTCGCCACACAGAGCAGATGGAGCATAACGATGTGTGGATATGGTGTGATGATCGGATTGATCTCATACTTCTTCGGCGGCATCAAAACCGCAGTGAAGATGGCGGGAAAGATTGCAAAATGGGGCTGGATCATTCTGCCGTTTCCGTATGATATCGTGACCGGTCTGGTTGCATTTTTTATTTCGATTTTCGTATTTATGGCGTTGCCTATTATTCCGATTCGTAAGGCGTATAAGGAACAGTCGATGGAGTAAACGGGTGCCTGTGACAGGCATTTCGCAGGATGATATATGGAAGAAAATGATTTTGAGACAAGATTTATAAGAGAAGAGATCGGAAGATGTGAGGATCTGGAAGAGCTGAAAGCGCGGATATTTCCGTTGCTGCAGTCACAGCAGGAGCTGTGGATACAGAAGATGCAGGAAATCCTTGCGGAGAGCGGACTTACGAAGTCTGCATTTGCGAAGCGGTGCCGTGTGAGCCGGGTGTCGGTCGACAAATGGTGCAAGGGGGCGATCCCGAAGAACCGCGAGACATTTCTTCGAATCGGCATGGCAGCGGAGTATGACTTAGAGAAGATGAACCAGCTTCTGCGTCGGTACGGACAGTACCCGGAGCTTTATTCGAAGAGTCTGGAGGATTGTGTCTGTATTTACGTGTTAAATCACAGGTTTGATATGGGCTGCGTAGATAATCGCGAGTCGGAGAAGTGCGAGGAAGCGTATGGACTGACCGCCTATGATTACATATTGTCGCAGATTAAGGAGAACATGACGGCGGATACGGATATGGAAATCCCGGATATCAATACGGCGCAGTTTGCAGAACGGCTGTCACAGGTGGAGGATGCAGATGCCCTGACGCAGTTTATCTACGACAATATCGCAACCTTTTCCTCGGCATATCAGAAGTTCTATGCCTATGTGAAAATGTATGTGACGATCAATTACCAGCGGTATTCGTCGAGTGTGGCGAATCTGGCAGAAGGACAGAGCTGGTCTTCATCGCTGCGGCAGTGTGTGTCTGCGATACGCCAGAACAAATGGTATCCAACGCGGAACAAGATCATCTCGCTGGGCTTGCATCTGAGCATGGATCATGAGCAGATCGACGAGATGCTCACGCTGGCACATATGGAGCCTTTGTGTGCGAAGAACCTGTTTGAGAGTGTGATCCTGTTTATTCTGGATGATGCGGAGCTGAACAATATGCTTGATACGGAATCGGAGGAGTTTGATCCGGACGAGTTATGCCGCTATGCGCGCAAGGTGCTGCTGGAGCTTGACATGCCGGAGATCGACGCATTTCTCTCGGAGCTTCCGGATCTCGATACGGATATATGGTAGGATGGAAAATAATTTAATCGTAATTGAAAATGGACAATTGAATATCTATTTGCTGGACAATCAAGTTGTCTGGGAGGTTGGACGGATGTCGAAAGAGCATACGCCGGATATCCCGATGCATGCAACGACGATCAGCCGCAGGCATGGGCGGTTCCAGAATATGGACGGTATCTGGTTTTACATGGACGAAAACCCGAAGAACGGTACGATCCGCAATCAGAAGAAGCTATCTTCCGGGCTGCATGGGCGTGTCAAGCCGGTGATGGTTTCGCCGGGGGATGTGTTCGTCTTTGGTGGCGGCGAGGATGCGGTTGTAAGTCCGGCAACAGTGTGGGCGTTTTTCCGGACGCGGTACTATGATGCGCCGTGGCGGGCGATGGATTCGCGAGGCTGCAGCAAATTCCTGATCATGGATGGAGATGCCCGGACGAAGTTAGCAAACCCGGAGCCGGGAAGTGTGGTAGAATGTGAACATGGGATGGTGATTTATATGGGTGCGCTTACCTATGTGATCGGACCGTTGAAGGTGATGGGAAGTAAAGGGAGTACAGATGGAACCAATTATTACAGAACAAATTGAGAAATTTCAGTCTGGAGATTTCAGTGGATATGAAAGTTTTTATTATGCAACATCGCAGACGGTTTATACGATGCTGCATACGATTATTCCAGATGAGAAGACTGCGGCAGAGCTGATGCCGAAGGTATATGAGAAAATATATGCGAATGTGCAGACACTTCCACAGACAGAGGCATTTTATGCGTGGAGCGCAAAACTTGCAAATGAGGAAGCTTTGGAGTACTTAAAGGGAAACGCAGTACAGGCAGGAAGCTCTGATATGCAGCCAGAGATGGATTCTGTAAATGCACAGACTATGGAATCGGCAGATAGCAGTTTGGATATGCCGTTCTATGATTATGCGGCAGAGGATGAAGCTCTCGCAATCACCGAGGAATTGTCCGAGGATCGCGTATTTACAGAGCGGATGCAGGCTGTGATCGAGGCGTTATTGCCGATGGAAAAGATCGTATTCCAGTCGTATTATTATTTTGGCGAGAGCGTACCAGCGATCGTAGAAAAAACGGGCTGTACGACGCGGGTGGTAAAGCATACCCTCGGACAGACACGGACAGCCCTGCTTTCAGCAATCACAGCGCAAGGACAGGCACCGGCATATGCGGTACAACAGGAGAAGTCGCATAAATTCAGCTTGAAGGATACACCTTGGTTATATATTTTGTTCCAGAATTATATTGGAAAGGTGACGGGCATTGCACATGTCGGAATCACAGGAAGTGCGGCTGGCGCAATTGCGATGGTCGGACAGGCTGGTGGCGTGGCAGGAACATCTGCGGTAATCGGACAGGCAGGTGGTATTGCAGGAACCGCGGCAGGACAGGCAGGTAGTGCTGCAGGTGCAGCGGTAACCGGACAGGCAGGCGGAGCTACAGGTGCAGCAGCGAAAGCATCCGCACATGGGATTACAAAATTCCTTGGTACGGTTGGTGGAAAAGTGGCAGTTGGAGTCGTCGGAGTTGCAGCGGTTGTCGGCATCGGGCTGGGAATCCATCATGCATCGTCCGAACCGGAAAGACACATTGTAGCGATAGAAGAAGAGGATGGCAATGGCGCGCTTATGTGGGAGGATGGACCGGCACCCGCACAGGAGGCAACAACTGAAGAGATTTCGTGGGTTGACTTAAAATTGGAAGAGACGCGTCAAAATGTAGATAGTTATCGTACAACCGGAAGTGGTACACGGGGAGATGACGCGGAGGTTGGCGAGTCTTTGGCTCCATATGAGCGGAAGAATTGTTTTTATGCTGTGGCGGATATCAATGGAGATGGCATGGAAGACATTTACTTTGGATATTGGAACAGTGAGACAAGACAGGTTGAAATACGACACACCTATGAACGGGATGACATTGACGGAATCGTTACATATTACCAAAAGGATCTGTATCTGTCGGATCAAGCAAAAGAGTTTTTGTATGATAAAGTAGACAGCCGATTTGAACTGATTTCAGATTATATGGATAACGAGTCTAGCGGAGGTGTGGGATATTTGAAGATCGATACAGGTGGTGGTGAAAAATATTACAAGGTAATTGCCACTACATGGTATGTGCATGGCGGTTCGGATGGAACGGTCAATTATGATAATTATGATTATGATTTTCTGCTAAGACAAATGAGGGATGAAAACTATAGTGGTTATTATCAGGAGGTTTCCGCTTCGGAATTTGAGACGTATAAAGCATCATTTACATATAAAAAACTGGAATGGCATCCTTTGTTTGAGGACGAAACAATTCTGAACGAAAATCCGTCAATCCCGGATGCGGATGGGAAATTCTAAATAAAAAAGATAAAAGCCTGTGAATTAAATCATAAGGCTTTTATCTTTTCTTCCATATATGTTATTTGAAAGTATGTAGTACTTCATTCATAATAGTATCGAGATCGTAATCAGGTGCATGGCTGATCACCGACTCATATAGAGGGGTAAGTGTGTCAGTATCTTCTTCTAAATCGTCTGCGATTTGTTCTATGGATTTCCCTTTTGTGACCTTCTTTATAATGAGGGTAAGTAACTTCCGAATTTCACCTTCTGCCAGACCAGCGGCATGCCCTTCTTCCCGACCAATCTCCATCATTGTCCGTTCGTGTTTTTTCTCATCATATTCAAATAAACTCATACTGACTACCTCCGCTTTATTTCTCTTCAAAAAATCAGCCAATATATTTTCTTTGATACAATCATTTACCGCCTGTGTGACCGCTTCTGTCAGTGGCATTGTCTTCTGATTTTCACGGATTTTTTCAACGAATTGCATATAACCATACAACGATGGACAATTTTTCAACAATTCATCATTATATCCGGGATTGATGTTGATCTGTACCACGATCAGCTCCAGACTTGGATGTTCTTCCTTGTTTGCGTACGCATCGGACAGCCGCATTTCCCGTCTTGCAGGCTGCTTATCTAATCCATTGTAAAATATGATAAACTTTGGATTTGGCAAGCGGATGATGCGCGGTGAGTAGATATCCTCGTCTTTATAAAATAACGAATATGTCCGTGCAACATAATCCAGATC
>DHJV01000115.1:0-13616 GCA_002404515.1 Lachnospiraceae bacterium UBA4711
ACTGCCCATTGCAGCGCGCCCGCCGCCTTCTTCGGGTCGGTCACGACCGGGATCAGCAGATGCGGCACGCCGTTGTAAACGCCAAGCTCGACCATCTTCGGATCGACCATGATGAGCTTCACATCATCCGGCTTCGCCTTATATAAGATACTCATGATCAATGTATTGATACAGACCGATTTACCGGAACCGGTCGCACCTGCGATCAGCAAATGCGGCATCTTCGCGATATCCGCCACAACCACCTGTCCGCTGATATCCTTACCAACTGCAAATGCAATGTTGGATGGAAACTTCTGGAAGTTGTCTGATTCGAGCAGATCCCGGAAAAATACCGGCTGGCTCTCCTTATTCGGCACCTCGATACCAACGGCTGGCTTGCCCGGAATCGGTGCTTCGATACGGATATCTGCCGCCGCCAGATTCAGCTTGATATCGTCCGCTAAGTTCGTGATCTTCGATACCTTCACGCCCTGCTCCGGTTGTAACTCATACCGGGTAACAGATGGGCCGCAGCTGTAATCTGTCACTGTGACATTCACGCCAAAATTTTCAAGCGTACTCTTCAGCTTCATCGCTGTCTCCCTGACGGACGCTTCGTTTGATTTTGTACCTTTTCCCTTGCCGCTCTTTAAGAGCTTCAATGGTGGGAATTTATATTCTTTTACTGGCTTTTGTTCGCTGTTTTCCTGAATCGTCTCCGCAATCTGGTCGCGTTCAGAAATCATTTCCTGCTCGGATTCCTTCGTCTTCCTGCGCTTTCTCGTCGCCGCTTCGGTCACCGGAGACTCGTCTGCATCCGGCATGGAAGCATCTTCGGTATCCATCGGCTTCTCTGTTGCACGCGACGCTCTCTTCGTCTGTACCGGCTCCAATGTATCCGCAGCCGTTTCATCATAGGAAGAAGTATCCGCACCTGTCTGTGCTGCTCCATCCTCCTGCCATGTCTGATCTGTGACCGTCGTTTCCTCCTGCGTAGTACCACTTGCATAATCCGGACGGTCGAAGAAATCAACAGTTTCTTCTTTCGGTGCATCCGGTACTGGTGGAATATCCGCTTTCGCACTGCGAAGTTCTGTCACACCGCCTTTTTTCTTTTTCAGCAGTGACAGATCTACATACCCCTCTGAGACATCCTTGGCATCCTGCAGGGTCAGATTCGGATTGAACAGATCTTCATGTGGAAGCGGCTTTAATTCGTGAACCTCTTCCCCCTCGACCTTCTTATTTTTCACTTTCTTCTTTTTCTTCTTTACCGGCACAGCCGGTTTCTCCTGCTCCACCTTAATATTATCTAACTTCGTTCTGCGTTTCGCCTCAAGTGCCGCCTCCGGATCAATCTCGTCCTCGTCATCATCCTCATACAACGCATTGTAACGGTTCTTGAACTGTGCAGACCGGTTCTTTGCAAAATCAATCAATGATACATTCATTACGACAATAATTCCAATAATAATCAAAAGTGCAATCACAATGATGGCACCCGGCTTTCCAATCAGATTGTACAACACAACGAGCAGTCCACCTAAGATAAATCCGCCGCCCTTCTTTTCCTGTGCACCCTGATCATACAGAAGCTTCGCGGTCATATAATCGGCACCAGCCGTAAGCTGGAAGATAAATGCTGCCGCAACGATAAACAGTCCCACGCAAAGCACGCGGTTTACGACTGCTTTTTTTGCGCCGTTTGAAAGCAGAAATGCCTCTGTCAAAAAGATATATAACGGAAGCACATATTCTACAACACCAAACAGTCCAAACATAAACCTCGCAAAGAAATTGCCTACAACGCCGCACCAGCCAAAGTTGCTGATAAAGAAGAATGTACAGACTGCCAGACAGATGAACAGATGAATCTCGTTCTTCCGCGCCTGCTCCTGCGCCAGCTGTGCTTTCGTCTTTCTTCCCCCTGTACGGGAAGCGGATGCCTGCCTGGACGACTGCGACGCTCTTGCTTTCTGCGATGATCCTGCCGTCGATGTAGAACGGCTGGCTGCCTGCTTACTTCTCGTATTCGATTGTGAACCTTTATTATATGTACTGTTGTTTCCCGTTGCCACGGTATGCACTCCTTCTTTTTCCCTCATTTTCCGAGCGTTCATTCCATACATCATAATATGTCTTATTTCTCTTAGCCATTCAGCAATTATTCCCGTACGACGATTTATAATTACGTTATACCAAACCGCCATACGGGTATATTTGTGTCAGTTTAAATGCTCATACTGCTCTATTTTACTATTTTTCTTTGCATTTATCAAGTCATATAAGCAATTCATTGCAGTGTGAATGCCGCCCATCCGGTCAATGATTCCAACCTCAACTGCCTGTCTGCCGACTAACACCGAACCGATGTCCTTCGTCAGCTCCTTCGTGTTGAACATGATCTCCCGCAGCCCCTCTTCCTTGATGGAGCAATGATTCGACGTAAATTCAATGATCCGGTCCTGCATCCGCTCGATATACTCATAGTTCTGCGTCACACCAAGCACGGTTCCATTCATGCGTATCGGATGCACGACCATCGTTGCGGACGGCACGATAAATGTCACGTCACCCGACACTGCCAGCGGCACGCCAATGGAATGTCCGCCGCCAAGCACGAGACATACCTTCGGCTTGCTTAAGGATGCAATCATTTCCGCGATGGCAAGTCCTGCCTCGACATCGCCGCCAACGGTATTTAAGAGCACCATCAGTCCGTCAATGCCCTCATCGTCCTCCACAGCTGCAAGCTGCGGCAGGATATGCTCATATTTGCTTGTCTTCGAGGACGAACCGAGATTCTCATGTCCCTCGATTTCTCCTATAATATTTAACAGATGAATCCGGTGATGGTACCGGTTTTTTGATAAGGTGATCTGTCCGTAATCTGTGATCAGACTTCCCTGTTTTTGCTGGTTGTCCATCCCGTTTCCTTCCTGCTTCTGCCGGCTGTCCATGTGAAATGCCTGATTTTTGCCCACTTCTTCCTGTCTCTCCAATATTTCTTACCTCCGTTCACAAAATTTTCTCACAGATATTATGTACATTTTGTTTGACTTTTATAAATGCGGAAACTATAATAGCAACGCAAAGCAGCTTATTTAGTTTTTTCAATAAATTACGGAGGTTTGATGAATGGAAACCAAAAACAAAGACAAAGTATATGTCATCGGACATAAAAATCCGGATACGGACTCCATCTGTTCTTCCATCTGCTATGCTTATCTGAAACGGCAGATCACCGGAAACGATTATGTGCCGATGCGTGCCGGAGAAATCAATGCAGAAACCAAATACGTGCTGAATGCATTTTCAGCAACCGTACCAGAATATATGGAGAATGTCTCCACGCAGGTAAAAGATGTGGAATACCGTCACATCGACGGCGTTGACGGGGAGATTTCAATCAAGAATGCATGGGAAATCTTAAGTGAATCCGGTGCAACAACACTTCCATCCGTCAACGAAAACGGCAATTTAGTCGGACTGATCACCGTGCGTGACATCGCCATGACCTATATGGAAGTCTACGACAACCGTGTCATTGCGTCCGCACACACACCGTACAAAAATATTATCAATACCCTCTCTGCCGATCTGATCGTCGGAGATGAGAAAGATTATGTGCATACCGGAAAGGTGCTGATCTCCGCCGCCAACCCGGACATGATGGAAAACTACATTGAACAAGGGGATATCGTCATCCTCGGTAACCGCTACGAATCACAGCTTTGTGCAATCGAAATGGATGCACAGTGCATCATCATCTGTGACGGTGCAGTCGTGTCAAAGACAATCACAAAGCTTGCCGAAGATCACAACTGCTCGATCATCCGTACCCCATACGATACTTACACAGCAGCACGTCTGATCAACCAGAGCATCCCGATCCGCTACTTCATGAAGAAGGATAATCTGATTACTTTCTCGACTGAGGACTATATCCGGGATATCCGTCCAGTGATGGCGGGCAAACGCCACCAGTACTATCCTGTCCTGAATGAATATGGAAAATACGTGGGACTGATCTCCCAGCGAAATTATTTGAATGCAAACCCGAAGAAGGTCATCTTAGTTGACCACAATGAGCATGCACAGGCAGTCGACGGTATCGAGGAAGTAGAACTTCTTGAAATCATCGACCACCACAGACTCGGTGGTCTGCAGACGATGAATCCGGTATATTTCCGCAACCAGCCGCTTGGCTGTACCGCAACAATCATCTACCAGATGTTTGAAGAAAGCCATGTTGAAATTCCAAAGCAGATTGCCGGACTGTTATGCTCTGCGATTATCTCTGATACTTTGATGTTCCGCTCTCCGACCTGTACGCAAATGGATGAGCATACCTGCCGGAAGCTTGCAAAGATTGCGAACATTGATATCGAAGCGTATGCGATCGCCATGTTCAACGCCGGAAGCAAATTGATGAACGAGACAGACGAAGAGATCTTTCATCAGGATTACAAGGTGTTCTCTTCTGAGAACTTAAAATTCGGCATCGGACAGATTACCGCATTTAACTCCACGATGTTAGATGCCGTCAAGCCACGTATCCTCAAATACATGGAAAGCATCTACAACCAGAGTGAAGCCGATATGCTGTTCTTCATGCTGACAAACATCTTCAAAGAAAGCACTGAACTTCTGTACTACGGCAAGAACTCCGAAGAACTTCTGGAAAAAGCCTTCAAGCTCGACGAAGTATCCGGTGGCAGCATCAATCTGCCGGGCGTCGTATCCAGAAAGAAGCAGATTTTGCCGATGATCGTGAGTGCCGCAAATAATATGTAGGGGTTATAGGTTTTTATAAACTTTTACAAAAAAGAAATGGTGAAGTTAAAAACTTCACCATTTCTTTTTATTTCTATTTTCTTGGCTGTAATTACATCGTCAGAACAATCTCATTCACATCAGCCAACTCGCTTGCTGCAATGTAATTATCGCTCATTTCCTTGCCATTTACGACAAGACTCTTGTAGCCGCTCTCGGCGCCATCCGGATTCTTCACAACGATATGAAGCTTCTTTCCACGGAAGTCCTTGTTAATCTCAAATTCCTTCCAGTCAGATGGAACCGATGGTGCAATACGAAGTCCATTGAAATCTGGTCTCATACCAAGGATTCCCTCGACACATCCAACCATAACCGTCGATGCTGTACCAGTCAGCCAGTGTACATGCGCTCTTCCCTCAAATGGGCTGTCAGAGCTCTCTGTAAACTGTCCATGGCAATATGGCTCCAGCTTTCTGATCTCTGCCTTGTCATTCATAGATGCAGGTGAGCTCTCTGTGAAATACTCAAATGCACGGTTTCCATGTCCCATCAGAGATTCTGCCAGAATAATCCAGCCCTGTGGCTGTGAGAAGATACCACCATTTTCCTTTGTCGATGGATTGAACAGAAGCATCAACGCTCCCTCAAACGCATGATCCACATACGATGGTGCCATCAGACGTACACCATATGGTGTATTCAATTCTCTATGTACAGACTCCAGTGCCTTTTCTGCCTGTTCCTTTGTAGCAAGACCACTGATAACTGCCCACGACTGTGGATTTAACCACATGTTTGCTTCTGGATCATGCTTGGAACCGATAATCATGCCGTCTTCCTTGTATCCACGGATGTAACGATCATCCTCCCAGCACTTTGTCTGGATGATATCGCCAAGTTCCTTCTGGATCTTATCCAGATATGCGATATATTCTGTATCATTTTTCTGCTCTGCGAAGATACGGAGTACACTCATCGCATAGTAAAGCTGCATTGCAACAAATGTTGACTCGCCCTGCTTGCCAAGACGTAAGCAGTCATTCCAGTCTGCATGCAGACCTGCCGGCATACGATTGTTTCCAAGATGATTCATAGAAAAATCAATCGCGCGCTTCAAATGCTCATATACCGTACCCTCTCCGCCATTTGCAAACAGGATTACCTCATCGATAAAGTCTGTATTTCCAGACTCTGCAATATACTTATAAACCGTTGGGAACAACCACAATGCATCATCTGCACGGTATGCCGGATGTCCGGTTGCGCGTACATAAGACTCATCATCCGGTGTATCCTCATGACCGGCGTTGTGATCAAACTTTACAAGCGGAAGTCCACCGCCATTGTCTACCTGTGCAGACAACATGAAACGGATCTTATCTAACGCCATCTCCGGTGCTAAGTGGATTATGCCCTGGATATCCTGTACCGTATCACGGTATCCATATCCATTTCGAAGACCACAATATGAGAACGATGCGGCTCTTGACCAGATAAATGTCATGAAGCACTGATATGCATTCCATGTATTGATCATCGCATTGAATGACTCGCTTGGTGTCTTTACCTGGAAATGAGAGAGCTTTCCATGCCAGTATTCTTTCAGTTCTGCCAGCTCTGCTTCACTCTGTGCATGCACATCTGCATAGCTGTTCATCACTGCTTCTGTCTCGGCATCATCCTTCATGCCGAGTACAAATGCGATTTCCTTGCTCTCGCCCGGTGCCAGTGTGATCTTTGTCTCCAAAGCGCCACAGGCATTTCCATTATAATTCAAGCAGTTTCCGCAATCGCCGTTTTCCACACCGGCCGGATTGCCGTAGCCATGATACCTGCCAAGGAATGCTTCCTTATCTCCGGCATAGCTTGCAACCTCTGCGCCAGCCAGGCCAAAAAATCTTGTAAATGCAACACTTCCGTTGATGGCTGCACCCTTATTCACGTTCTCATTAATCACCTGCTTGATGCGGTTTCCCATGAAATACGTTCTTGTAATAAAGAGTGTATACTGCAGATTGACCTGATCCTGCTCATAGTTGTTATCATTTGTAAATTCACAGTAACCAAAGACTGACAGGTTACGAGGCTTGTCAGAATCGTTCGTAACCTTCAGCTTCCATACCTCATGTGTCTTATCAAGTGGTACATAGTAAAGCACAGAACTCTTGATGCCTGCATATTCTGCATTCATATACGTATAGCCTGTACCGTGGTGACACTCACTCTTATAGCTGTCTAAATCTTTTCCAACTGGCTGCCATGAAGCTGACCAGTAATCTTTGCTGTCATTGTCACGCAGATAAATGTATCTGCCCGGCTGGTCAAAGCTGTTGAAGATATATCGAAGAATTCTTCCGTTTGCACCAGACTTTACAAAGCTGTATCCACCGGCATTGTTGGAAATGATTGCGCCGTATTCCGGTGAACCAAGGTAGTTCGCCCAAGGGGCCGGTGTATCCGGTCTGTCAATCACATATTCCTTATTTGCCTCATCAAAGTATCCGTATCTCATGAGGTACCCTCCTAATTTATAGTTTTACTGCTCTGCGTCCTTCAGGCTCAGGCTGATCTTACCCATACGGTCAACCTCAAGAACCTTAACCTTGACTACATCGCCGATATTTACGACATCCTCTACCTTCTCTACGCGGTGATCTGCCAGCTTAGAGATGTGGATCAGTCCATCCTTATTCGGTGACAGCTCTACGAACGCGCCGAAGTTCATGATACGAACAACCTTACCTTCGTATGTCTTACCAACCTCGATTGGATCTACGATAGAACGGATGATCTTTAATGCCTTGTCCATACCTGCCTGCTCAACACCGCAGATAAATACATTTCCATCATCATCGATATCGATCTTAACACCTGTCTCCTCGATGATTGCATTGATTGTCTTTCCTCTCTGTCCGATGATCTCGCCAATCTTCTCTGGATCAACCTTTGTCTGGATGATCTTTGGAGCAAGTTCGCCAACATGATCTCTTGGAGCCGCGATGGCTGGCTTCATACATGTATCCATGATGAAGAGTCTTGCCTCACGACATCTTGCGATAGCGCCCTCTACGATTGGACGTGTCAGACCATGAATCTTGATATCCATCTGGATGGCTGTGATACCCTCGGTTGTACCTGTTACCTTGAAGTCCATGTCGCCGAAGAAATCTTCAAGTCCCTGAATATCTGTCAACAGTACATAATCATCATCTGTCTCACCAGTTACAAGACCACAGGAAATACCTGCTACCATCTTCTTAATTGGAACACCTGCAGCCATCAGTGACATACAAGATGCGCATGTAGAAGCCATAGATGTTGAACCGTTTGACTCAAATGTCTCTGATACGGAACGGATTGCATATGGGAACTCGTCCTCACTTGGAAGTACAGGAACAAGTGCACGTTCCGCAAGTGCGCCATGTCCGATCTCACGACGTCCCGGTCCTCTGGATGGCTTTGTCTCACCAACAGAGTATGATGGGAAGTTGTAGTGGTGCATATATCTCTTGGATGTAATATTTGTATCAAGTCCATCTAACTTCTGAGCCTCAGAAAGTGGAGCCAGAGTTACAACGTTACAGATCTGTGTCTGTCCTCTTGTGAACATTGCAGAACCATGTACTCTAGGAATGATATCAACCTCAGCAGCCAGTGGACGGATCTGTGTGATCTGTCTGCCATCCGGGCGCTTGTGATCCTTCAGAATCATCTTACGAACTGTCTTCTTCTGATACTGGTAAACAGCCTCATCAAGAACTGCCAGCCAATCTTCCTTATCTGCAAATGCCTCTTCAAGCTTCTCCTTGATCTGGCGGATGTTCTCCTCACGTACCTGCTTCTCATCTGTGAAGACTGCCTCTTCCATTGCTGCAGGTGGAACAAGCTCCTTAATTGCCTCAAACAACTCTTCCGGAACTGCACAGCTTGTATAAGAATGCTTTGGCTTACCACACTCAGCTACGATCTTATCGATAAATGCGATTACCTTCTGGTTTACTTCATGTGCTGCATAAATAGCCTCGATCATCTTTGCCTCTGGCACTTCATTTGCACCAGCCTCAATCATGATAACCTTATCTCTTGTAGATGCAACAGTCAGCTTCAGATCAGATTCCAGATTCTGTGCAGAATTTGGATTAAAGATCAGCTCGCCGTTGATCATACCTACCTGTGTTGTTGCACATGGGCCATCAAATGGGATATCAGAAATTGCTGTTGCAATGGCTGAACCAAGCATAGCCGTAAGCTCTGGAGAGCACTCTGGATCTACAGACATAACCATGTTGTTCAGTGTAACATCATTTCTATAATCCTTTGGGAACAATGGTCTCATTGGACGGTCGATAACACGGGATGTAAGGATTGCATTCTCGCTTGCCTTACCCTCACGCTTGTTGAATCCTCCAGGGATCTTTCCAACAGAGTACATCTTCTCCTCATACTCAACTGAAAGTGGGAAGAAATCAATACCATCTCTTGGTTTCTCAGATGCAGTTGCTGTAGAAAGAACAACTGTATCTCCGTAGTGCATCAAAGCTGCACCGTTTGCCTGCTTTGCAACTCTGCCTACATCGACACGCAAGGTTCTTCCGGCAAGTTCCATCTCAAACTTCTTGTACATAATAAATTCTCCTTGAAATATTTTTTCCTGCAATCAGACTCCGAAACGACTGAAAACGCCACTTTCTGTTTTATTGTTTTTATCGCACAACCAGTGTCAGAAAATGATTTTTTCAGTTGTCTCGGTTTTGTCTTCATGCAATCTTTTAGATTATACCATCTATTTCCTTTTGCTTCAAGATGGGAATGGTGGAAATGTGGGATTTTTTGTTTTGCTCTCTTGCTGTGGGGTTTCTCGCTTGTTTTTCTTCTTCCTACGCCCAGTTTTTCTCTCCGGAACTGCACGATTAGCTTCCTGGTTGGGTTTTCCCGCTTACTTTTCTACTTCCACGCCCAGTTTTCTCGTCGGAACTGCACGATTAGCTTCCGAGATGGGGTTTTTCTGCTTGCTTTTCTCTTCCTACGCCCACGCTGTGGGTTTTCCCGCTTGTTTTCCTACTCCCACGCCCAGTTTTCTCGTCGGAACTGCACGATTAGCTTCCGAGATGGGGTTTTCTGCTTGCTTTCCTCTTCCTACGCCCACTCCGTGGGTTTTCCAGCCTATTTCTTTGCTCTCACGCCCAAATCATTATATTCATCAAAAGGAATTATGAATTTTCTGTGATAAAATCATGTATTCCATTTACGCAGCAACTTATATATGCTACATTAAACGCAACTCATTTATCGAGTTTTTAGCGCATAGTTTTTCATACAGAAAATCTGTTTTACAACTCAGAACAACTCAGATTTTACTTACCCACGTAGTTTACATTTTATCATGTTTTCTTACGACTTCGTGTATTTTGCATTATAGCGGCTTATACCATTACAGTCATCGCAACACTTATTATCGAAAAGAGGTGTTTATCATTTTTATACAGAATATTCTTGAACAACAAAAGGAATTAAATAAAAGAATTGAAAACTATAAGAAACTAATCAGTAGATTTCCGGCTGGTAAACTGCAATGTTTCAAGAACGGAAAGCATATCAAATCCTACAAAGTTAATGGCAATCTCAAAAAATACATTCCCGCCAAAGAATCTGCCACCATCGAGAAATTAGCTTTGAAGAAATATTACGAAAGTTGTCTGGATGACTGCCTCAAAGAAAAGGAGCTTCTTGATCGATTCATTCAAGACGTTCAGGCTTTGCCGCATACATCCCAGAAGCTTCTGGCGACGGATTCAAATTATCACACATTTTTAGCTAATGCTCTGATTCCTGATGCATGGGCAAGTGTCTCATATGAGCAAAATCCTTATAAGCGTGAAGACCTTATTCACAACACGTTTTCCGGGATGAAAGTACGCTCAAAATCCGAAGAAATTATAGCAAATATTTTATTCACAAACCATATTCCGTTTCGATATGAAGCGCCACTCACACTAAGCGGGGCAACCATGTATCCTGATTTTACAATCAAAAATCCAAAGAATAATTCCTATACTTATTGGGAGCATTTAGGGTTGATGGATAAAAAGGAATACAAAGATCATGCCATGGAGAAAATCAGTACATATTGTGACCACAATATCATTCCGGATGTTAATCTCATTTTAACTTATGAAACGCAAAAGCATCCACTAGATTCCAGTTGGGTGCAGCAACTGGTAATGCGGAATTTCATGTAGAATTCGACTTCCTTTTTGTTATAAATAAGTTCACCCCAGAAACTTTTTTCATAAGTTTCTGGGGTGAGTTTCTGCTTGTTTTCTTTTTGGGCTTTCTTGCATATTTTTCATTTACTACACCCACGTCGCGGTTTTTCCTTTCTACTTTCCTACTCCCGAGCCCACTTTCCGCTCTGTGACTGCGCGATAAACTTCCGAGATGGGTTTTCTTGCTCACTTTTTCTCTTCCTATACCCACAGCGTTGGTTTTTCCGCCTGTTTTTCTACCCCCGCGCCCAGTTTTGCTCCATGGTCACGCAACATGTTCCCAGAGTGTTTTTTCCTGTTACCTCTCGCCTCCTGCACCTACAGCTTATTTTTTCCACTTACTATCTTATCCTCTCAGAAACACCCTAAATCAATTTGCATAAAAAAACCACTCCGATTAACACGAAGTGGTTTCCCATTTGATTTATACTTTACTCACCTGATGCAGCCTTTACTGTGATTTTTACCCCAGATAATTTTCCATAAGCAGTTGCATTGCTTTTATCCCATGAAGCAGACTTGGTAGATGCATCATATACATAATAAATAGCATCCGCATCCGTTCCCTCTGAATACTTAACACCATATACTGTGTATGCTGCATGATCTACGCTATCCTTGTTATATGTAGCTCCTGTAACAACTTCTACGATTGTAGCTTTGTCATCTACATCAGCAGTCTTAAGAATATCTGCTGTATCGACATCCTTTGGCTCAATGCCCTTAGCATAAGCACTTGACAAATCTGCCTGTGCCGCTGTCAGTACACTCTTAGCGTTCAATACAACCTGCTGTCCCTTTGCCTTGTCAATATAACCAAGCAATGCTGGTACGAGGATTGCTGCCAAAATTGCGAGAATTACGATAACAACAATCAGCTCTACCAAAGTAAAACCTTTGTTTTCTTTCATCTTTTTCATAATCATTTCCTCCTTAGTTCTTTTGTTTTTTGATATGAAAAATCTTTATAAAGTATAGCAAATCTTGCTATTACTATCAACTTTTTTCTCCCTTTTTCGAGGGATTCTCCTATGGTAATTTTTACCATTCACTCCACATCTATCCACACTGCATTTTCTGACTTACATTATTTACTTCGGAATCTGCAGCCGGGTTCTTAACCTATTTTATAACTATTGGTCAATTTCTATCAGTTCCAGTCATTTACCACCCATAGATTAAGTTGTTCAACAGCCCTTATTACAAATACTGATCAAGCTCTGCGACATCGTTTGAATATTTATACGCCATCTGACGGTTGATCATACCGCTCTGGATCAGGCGGGACAGATCACCATTTAATGTATGCATACCAACCGACGAGCCGGACTGCATCAGGGAACCTAACTGGTGACATTTGTTCTCACGAATCTGGTTACATACCGCATCCGTTCCAACTAAGATTTCTGTTGCTACGACACGACCGTTTCCACGTGCATTTGGAATCAGACACTGAGTGATAACACCATTTAAGACGCTGGCAAGCTGTGTCCGTACCTGATTCTGCATGCCTGCCGGACAGGCATCAATGATTCGATCAATCGTCTGCGCCGCACCTGTCGTATGCAGGGTGGACATAACCAGATGTCCAGTCTCTGCCGCGGTCAATGCTGCCGAAATTGTCTCATAATCACGCATCTCTCCAACTAGAATAATATCCGGATCTTCACGGAGCGCACTTCGAAGTGCCGAAGCGAAGTTTGTAACATCTCTCCCAACCTCTCTCTGGTGGATGAGTGCCATCTTTCTGTCGTATACATACTCGACCGGATCCTCAATCGTAATGATATGTTCCGGACGATTTGCATTGATATAATCAATCATGGAAGCAAGTGTGGTTGATTTACCGGAACCGGTTGGTCCTGTTACAAGAATCAGTCCACGCGGCTTATCTGCCAGTTCCCGCAGCACACTTGGAAGTCCAAGCATCTCCATTGATGGAATCGAAGAATTTAAAAGGCGGATTGTCGCCGCCATCTTGCCGTCCTGCTTAAATACATTTACACGCTGACGATTGCCATCCGGGGTACGAATCGCGAAATCTGCGTCAATCCCTTGTTCAAGATTCTCCCGCTGCTCATCTGTGAGAAGCTCTGCGAGCATCGCAATAATTTCTCCGTCACTTGGATTGGTCGGTGCATTCTGCAAGCGGCCGTTGATTCGATACATAAGTGGCATACCTACTGTGATATGAATATCCGAGCATCCCATCGAGCGTGCTTCCATTATCATCTGATCTATCATCATATATATCGACCTCCTCTCGTATTTTTTTATCTTTTTCTTATGCTTTTTTTATCATAATTTTTACTTTTTTCTTCTACTTGTTGCCAGCTTCCAGTATGGGGTTTCCAGCTTGCTTTTCTCTTCCTCGGGTGTCACCACATCGCTTTCGCTCTGTGGTATATCGTCGGGCACATCCTAAATATGTGCTTCGCACATATGCGCCCTCCTACGCCCACAGCATGGGCTTTCACGCTTAAATTCTTACTTTCACGCCCAGTTTTCTCTCCGCTTTCTGCCTATCAGCTTCCGGGATGGTTTTTCCAGCTTGCTTTTTTCTTTCTAAACCCACAGCATGGGCTTTCA
>DHJV01000115.1:13708-14081 GCA_002404515.1 Lachnospiraceae bacterium UBA4711
AGCTTCCGGGATGGGTTTTCTCGCTTGCTTTTTTCTTTCCAAATCCACAGCATGGGCTTTCACGCTTAGATTCTTACTTTCACGCCCAGTTTTCTCTCCGTTACCTGCCTATTAGCTTCCGGGATGGGTTTTCCAGCTTGCTTTTCTCTTTCTAAACCCACAGCATGGGCTTTCAAACTTAAATTCTTACTTTCACGCCCGATTTTCTCTCCGCCACCTGCCTATCAGCTTCCGGGATGGGTTTTCTCGCTTGATTTTTTCTTTCCAAACCCACGGCATGGGCTTTCACGCTTAAACTCTTACTTTCACGCCCAGTTTTCTCTCCGCTTTCTGCCTATCAGCTTCCGGGATGGGTTTTCCAGCTTGCTTTTTT
>DHJV01000166.1:0-12842 GCA_002404515.1 Lachnospiraceae bacterium UBA4711
GTGCGCCGCTAGGCGCACCTATAAGAAAAGCGATTTCTTCACCCTTCGGGTTCCCGAAACCGCTTTCATACTCTTACATCATATAGTCAATCATCTTATTGACTGCTTCGCCAAATTCCTCTGATTTCTTCTGTGCGTCATCGAAATCCTTGCCAATGACACCATAGTAGAACTTGATCTTCGGCTCTGTACCGGATGGACGAACGCACAGCCAAGCGCCGCCTTCCAGCTCGTAATATACAACATTCGACTTCGGAAGTCCGGTTGGAACAACCACCTTATTCTTCATATTTGTTGCTGTATCGTTATCATAATTACGTGCCCACAGTACCTCTAAGCCTGCAATCTCCTTTGGTGTATGAGACTTTAACTGATCCATAATACTCTTGATCTTCTCAAGGCCCTCGATGCCTTTCAAAGTAAGTGTATGGATTGCATCTACATGATAGCCATACTTCTCATAGATATCAATCATGGCATCCCACAGAGTTTTACCCTGTGAACGGTAATATGCCGCAGCCTCACACAGTGCCATCGTTGCAACAATCGCATCTTTATCTCTGGCGTGTGTACCGATCAGACATCCATAGCTCTCCTCAAATCCAAAGAGGTATGTGCCATTATGCTTTGTCTCAAACTCCAGCATCTTCTGTCCGATAAACTTGAATCCTGTCAGAACCTCTACGAGCTTCACGCCGTAGCTCTTCGCCATCTCATTTACAAGGTTTGTTGTAACGATGGATTTAATCAGCACCCCATCCGCCGGCAGTCCCCTTGTTGCCTTGATCTGGCTAAGTTCATATTCTGCAAGCAGACTTCCTGACATATTTCCGGTCAGGCAGTGATATTCTCCATCCTTATCCTTCACATACACACCAAGACGGTCTGCATCCGGGTCGGTTGCGAGAACCAGATCTGCATCATGCTGCTTTGCAAGCGCAAGTGCAAGTTCGAATGCCTCTGCTGCCTCCGGGTTTGGATAGCTTACCGTTGGAAAATCGCCATCCGGCAATTCCTGCTCCGGAACTACATAGACATTCTCAAATCCAAGCTCGCGAAGGATTCTTCTGGCCGGAATATTTCCGGTTCCATGCAATGGTGTATATACAATCTTCAATTCTTTTCCGTATTTATCAATACACTCCTGATGCAGCACAAGCTTCTTCAGTTCTGCCATATATGCATCATCAATTTCCTTGCCAATCACTTCATACAGACCTTCATGGACTGCTTCCTGCTTCGGCATTGTAATGGCATCCTGTACAGAGATTGCCTTTACCTCACGCATAATACCAGCATCATGTGGAGGTGTGATCTGTGCACCATCTTCCCAATATACCTTATATCCGTTGTACTCAGGCGGGTTGTGGCTGGCTGTTACATTGATGCCTGCCACGCAGCCAAGGTAACGGACTGCAAAAGAAAGCTCCGGTGTTGGGCGAAGAGACTCAAACACATATGCCTTGATACCGTTTGCCGCCAGGCACAAGGCTGCTACATCTGCGAACTCCGGAGAACAGTGTCTGGAATCATATGCAATCGCAACACCCTTCGCCTGCTTCTTACGCTGCTTGATATAATTTGCAAGTCCCTGTGTTGCCTTTGCAACGATATAATTATTCATGCGGTTTGTTCCGGCACCAATGATGCCTCGCAATCCGGCGGTTCCGAATTCGAGCTCCATATAGAATCGCTCTTTGATCTCTTTCTCGTCATCCTTAATTGCTGCCAGCTCTTGTCTTGTCGCCTCATCGAAAAATGGGTTTGTCAGCCATTCTTCATAAACCTTTTTGTAATCCATGTCCATGATGTTCCTCCTACTATTTAGTCCAGCACGGATATCAGATCCGCGTAGCTATATTCATCGTCTTTGCCGTTATCCTCGGCTTGTATTGTATAACTTTTTATCAAATAACCGGCTTTGTATAGCGTGATCGTATGCGTTCCCGCCGTCTTCCTGATCGACACCGGTGCGATTCCGACATAATCACCGTCAAAATATACGCCCACGCCTTCCGGTTTTTTAATCGTAATTTTATTGCCCTGTTCCACAGACTCCGTCGTCTGCCCACTCTGCGTCGTCGCCGTGGTCGTCTGCGCTCCCTGTGTTGTTGCAGATGTCTGCGCCGTGGTCTGCCCGGATGCAGTTGTCTGCCCCTCCTGCGTCGTTGTCTCGTCCGTGTCCTCCGTTGTCTCTTCGGTCGTTTCCTGCTGCAAGGTCACGCGCAAGGTTTTCATCGTCTCTGTAATCTTAAAACTTCCACGGAAGCTGTCATAGCCATCCGCTGTGATGCTTAATTCATGATCACCGTACAATCCGGTATACGTCCGGTTCGCGATTACCTCGCCATCAACCCGGATGACTTCGTCCGCGTCCTCCGGCGTCACAGCAAAGGTTACCGTTCCGGATGGAATCGCAATGTCTGAGATATCTACATTTAACTCGCGATCCTTTGTCACACGAATACTCTTCTCTCCGGAATATCCATTTTTACTGATACGGAGTGTATAGTCTCCTTCCCCGACTGCTACCAGCATATCGGCAGTAACCGGTACAATCACATCTTTTCCAATCTCGACAAATCCACCAACATACGTTCCCTGATTTAACAGCCGGACATATCCATGTCCTTTCGTGATAACCACAGACACCAGATTGCCATTCCACAAGGACAGCGTCACTTCATCCTCCGTATTCACATCCACGAGGGAAAGCGCCTGATCCCCGTCAAACACCTGTGCATAATCCGATACCGGGAAACGATTTCCATTATAAACGGCGGTATGCTCATCCTGCCGGTACAGAAACTTCTTGATCTGTGTATACGTCTTTACCTTCGCGTTCTTCGCGATGCTGACCAGTTTCTCCGTGTCCACATAATACACGATATCCACAACATTTCCGCAGGCAACATTGTCAATGCCGATATCCGCGCCCTTCGTATCCATCACGCGCACACCGCCATGATACTGCAATGTTATATCTGTACCATCCAGCACCGATACAAAATGCATCTGATTATTCTCCATGTCCATGCTCGTTATGATTGCCGTCATGGAAGCCTCTTCATGCTCTACCGCGACTTCCTCCGTGTTCTCATAAACCTTGACATCATTCTTCTTTTTCTGCCCACAGCCCACAAACACGAACGCAAGCATCAGCACAACGATTCCGTATTGTATCTTCCGCTTATCCATAAAACCACCTTAACCTCTGTATTATACAAGATTATTTTGCAAATGTGAAGATTATATATTCATTTTTTCCAGATATTATAAGAAGATAATTTTTCAAGTAATGCCTGCTTCTTCTCTTCCTCTTCCATGATCCGGTTCAATTTCTCGACCATTTTCGGGGAAATGCGGGTCTTGGAGCCATTCATATATTGATTCGAAAGCTTGTAGAATTTTTCAGGATACCGATAGAGTCCACAAATATATGCGACGTCCATCTGCTGCAATGGGATTCCCTGCCGGTACCGTTCTAAGATTGCCGTGAGCAGCGCATAGGCATATCCATTTTTTTCGACCGTCTTCCGGATAAAATAATACAGATCCTGCAGCTGGTTCCCAATATGATATTTTTCAAAATTAATCGTTGCAATATAACGCGCATCGGCTGTCCCACATACAAGGACACTATGATGGTTATAGGTGCCATGGCAATATCCCATATGCCCGGATTCGCCAGCCGCCCCTGTCTCTGCCTGTTCACAGCGCAGCCCCTGTTCATAAAAATACGGAAATGCCTGCATAAACAAAGCTTCAAACTCCCGCTTCGGACTCTGCTTTGCAATATAATTATGTACACGCTTCATTTCACGGTTCCGCCGCTTGACATCATTCTTCTCCCGGATCTGCATGTCACGGTCAACTTCCTGCCAGACTGCCCTGCCGGCGCGGTGCAATGCGACCAGATTATCAACCGCAAGCATGATCTCATTTTTGTTGCTGACACCCATCTCACGGCCGTCAAAATACATCCGCATCACAAACGGATTTCCATAACGATCAAACGTGATCAGTTCATCCTCCACATTTTTCACAAGCCGGTCAATATGCGGAAACCCTGCCAGATACATCCGCTCTTTAAATTCATATTCTGCCTGCAGCCGTTTTTCTCCCGCTGTCGTCGCCCGGATCTGGCGTACCCCCTTGTCCGTCTGCAGCAACATTGCTCCCCGTCCCCGTCCTATGTGATCCAATCTCACATCGTACATCTCGAATACTTCCGACATTTTTTCAGCCACAAAAAATCCCCTCCCAACATCAGTCTTGTTAATTGTATGCCGGGAAGGGCTGATTCATTCCGATTGATTGTCCGCATCTATAGATACGATTCCTTTACAATCGCCAATAACTGTTCACTTGTATTTAATTCCGGCTCTTCGAGCACCCGGTCCAGCAACGCTTTCAAAATGCGCCCCATGTCCGGTCCCGGTTTCACGCCGATCGCAATGAGATCCTTTCCGCCGATTGCAAGCTCCGACAGCTTCAGGCACTGCTTCTGTTCTATGATCTCCGCATACATCGCTTCCATATGCGCGATCACCTGTCTGCGCTGTTCCAGATGGTAGTCACTCTGTCCCGCCATATCACCCTTTCGGATCTCCAGAAAGTCCGCAAAATATTCTGTGCCAAGCTGTGCCACAAACCGGCGGAAGTTCTTCATCCCAGGTCCGCCCCCGGAGAGACCGTAATCGTGATTTTTCACCAGTCTGCAAACCTGATCGATCGTATCATTATCAAGTTTTAAACGACGCAGAATCGTACGCGCCATCTTCGCAGAGAGTTCCTGATGTCCATAGAAATGATCAACGCCTGCTTCATCCGTCATCTTACATTCCGGTTTTCCGACATCATGTAACAACGCCGCATAGCGAAGTACCGCGGTATCAGATACCGCCTGCATTACCTTCAGGGTATGATGTCCAACATCATACAGATGATAAGGATTGTTCTGTGGTGTCTGCATCATCCGGTCGAACTCCGGCAGAAATATACCGGTGAGCCCCAGCTCGTACGCTTCTTCCAGCCGCTCCGGATGTTTTGACACAAGCATCTTCGTAAGCTCCGTACAGATCCGTTCTGCACTGATATCCCGAAGGAACTTTGCCTGTTCACGCATGGCCGTCCGCGTCGCTTCCTCGATCACAAAATCAAGCTGAGCAGCAAATCGAACCGCCCGCAGAATACGAAGTGCATCCTCGTCAAACCGTTCTGACGCCTCACCCACGCAGCGGATGATCCCCTTCTTCAGATCGTCCTGTCCACCGAAGATATCAATCACGCCCTGCTCCGGATTGTATGCCATCGCATTGATCGTAAAATCCCGGCGTTTCAGATCTTCTTCAAGGCTCGCTGTAAAGCACACCGATTCCGGTCGACGATGATCAGTATAAACGCCATCCACCCGGTACGTCGTTACCTCAAACGCATAATCGGTATGACTGGCAGGTGCTCCTCTTCCATCATCCAGAATCTCACGATCCACTAAAACCGTCACAGTTCCATGCTGGATTCCTGTGTCAATCGTGCGCCGGAAAATCGTCTTGACCTCCTCTGGTTTCGCCGAAGTCGTGATATCCCAGTCATTCGGCTTCTTGCCGAGCAGACTGTCCCGCACGCATCCACCGACAATATACGCCTCGTACCCATGCCTGTTCAATTGTCGTAAAATATATGCCGCCCCTGTCGGAATCTCTATCTTCATGTAAATAACTCCAAATAAACGACTACCCCGCTGATATCAGCAGGGTAATTGTTTTTCTTTTATTTTAATATGCCTTTCCAAAATAAACCATGTGCTTAGCAGGCTTGCCACAATGTACACATACATCGCCAAGCTTCTCCTGTGCAAACGGAATACATCTCGTCGTTGCACCTGTCTCATCCTTGATGGCTGTCTCACAGGCTTCCTCGCCACACCACATAGCCTTGATGAATCCCTGCTTCTTCTCCAGAATATCTGTGAACTCATCCCAGTTTGTGGCTACATGTGTATTCGCATCACGATGTGCCTTTGCCTTTGCATACATATCATCATGCATCTGTACAAGCAATGCCTCACAGGTCTCTGTCAGCTTGTCAAATGGCACAATCTTCTTCTCTCTTGTATCTCGGCGGACAACAACTGCCTGTCCTGCCTCGATATCCTTCGGTCCAACCTCAACACGAAGTGGGATACCCTTTACTTCCTGCTCGGCAAACTTGAATCCAGGACTCTTATCGGAATCATCAACCTTCACACGGAAGTTGGACGCAAGCACGCTGCGAAGCTCTTCTGCCTTCTCCAGTACGCCCTCTTTCTTCTGCATGATCGGAACGATCATGATCTGTGTTGGAGCTACCTTAGGAGGAAGCACTAATCCGCTGTCATCGCCATGTACCATGATGATGGCACCGATCATTCTCGTTGTCATACCCCAGGATGTCTGATGTACATACTGAAGCTTGTTATCCTTATCTGTATACTGGATGCCAAATGCTCTCGCGAATCCATCGCCGAAGTTGTGGCTTGTTCCGGACTGCAGCGCCTTGCCATCGTGCATCAGAGACTCAATCGTATAAGTTGCCTCTGCACCTGCAAACTTCTCCTTATCTGTCTTACGTCCCTTGATAACCGGGATTGCAAGTACTTCCTCACAGAAATCAGCATAGACATTCAGCATCTGGATGGTTCTTGCCTCTGCTTCTTCTGCAGTTGCATGAGCGGTATGGCCTTCCTGCCACAGAAATTCTCTCGAACGAAGAAATGGTCTTGTCTCCTTCTCCCAACGGACTACCGAACACCACTGGTTATATACCTTTGGAAGATCACGGTAACTCTCGATTTCCTTAGAATAGAAATCACAGAACAGTGTCTCCGATGTTGGTCTGACGCACAAGCGCTCCTGCAATTCGTTCAATCCACCATGTGTGACCCATGCAACCTCTGGTGCAAATCCTTCGACATGATCCTTCTCTTTCTCCAGCAGACTCTCCGGAATAAACATTGGAAGGTATACATTTTCTACACCAGTTGCCTTGAAACGCTCATCAAGGTTCTTCTGGATCAACTCCCAGATAGCATAACCTGCCGGCTTGATAACCATGCATCCCTTTACGCTTGTGTAATCACACAGCTCCGCTTTACGAACCACATCCGTATACCACTGTGCAAAATCCTCATCCATCGCTGTAATATGCTCTACTAATTTCTTGTCCTTTGCCATTTCTCTTGTCCTTTCTATTTCCACTTTATTCAAATTCATCCAAATCGAGTACCGCGAAAGCTTCACCTTCCGGTTCCTTCTTGATCACGATTTCTTCTCCGGTGACCGGATGCTTAAATTCCATCCGCGAGGAAAATAAACCGATCTGTTTATACTTGCGTTTTGTCTTCGCGAATTTCGGGTTATATTTCGTATCACCCCAGATACCACAGCCCCGGCTTGCAAACTGCGCCCGGATCTGATGATGTCTGCCGGTCACAAGCTCGATCAGCACATAGCTGAGTGTTCCATCATCCGTGTCCATCACGTCGAGCACCTCATAATACAGTTCTGCGCGCCTGGCACCCTTTTCGCCTTTTTTCACGACTTTCGTTGTGTTCGTTTTTCCATCCCGCAGAAGGTAGTCTACCATCTCGCCTTCGAAATCCGGAAGCTCTCCGGTCACAACCGCCTGATAATATTTCGCGATCTCACCATCCTGCTGCATATCCGAAAGCTTTGCCGCTGCCTCTGGAGTCTTTGCAAATACCATCACACCCCCTACGGGACGATCCAGCCGGTGAATCGCAGCTACATACGGCTCTTCCGCCTGCTCCGATTCCGCTTTGTCATACAGGTAATGCTTGATTTTCGTAATCATATCTTCATCGTTGCCCTTGTCGCCCTGTGACAACACACCATATGGCTTCACGCAGGCAAGCAGATATGCATCCTCATATAAAATCTCTAACTTCATAATTCCTGTCCATTTCCGATATACTTCCTATATCTTAGCTATATTTACACATAACTAAGAGGAATTATACAGGAGTTGCCATCTTTTTGCAACCAGCGGACACAGAAAGTTTTGATCTTACCGGTGTTTTTTGAAGATGCCTTTTTTTGTTTTCGTTGCAGCCACCTCTGCATTTGCCTGCTGGATTTCACGCAGTACGGTATCCAGTCTCCGATACCGGGCTTCTTCCCGTTCTTCCTTCTCCCGCATGACCGCATCAAACTGCCGCATCACGTCCGCGGTCACTTCCTCCTTGATGGATGTTGTAATAATATCTTTGTTCTCCCGCAGGGCAGTTGCAATCACACGATTCATCACGCTTTGCAGTTGTGCCTGCTTGAAGTCAACAACCTTATCCTCATCCCCCACCATTTTCTGCATACGTTCTAACATCGAATCCTTGTCCTCATCCATCCGGGTATGTACGGGGCGAAGCTCCACCGACGATGTGTGTTGCATGTTTACTTCCGATTTAGATTTATGTGATGTGTCACCCGGCTCCGTATCATCCGGTGTTCTTTTTTCACAATTGATGGTCTGTGCATTTCCCTCCTTTTTTTCTTCTGTCGAGTCCAAAGCTTCCTCTTCAGTTTTTGCACGTTTTGCACGAATGATCGCATTTCGGATATCCTTGAGCATCAAGCCTTCCTCCTTCATCGCTTTCACGCTCTCAAATAACCGGATATCGCGATCATCATAATACCGATGCCCCTGCGCATTCCGCTTAATGTCAAGTTTTAATTCATCCTCCCAATATCGAAGTACATGCGTTTCCACATGCAGTTTTTTTGCAGCTTCCTTAATTGTCATAATTCCCATCTCTCCTTTAAATGTAAACATTTTTTCCCGTTCTTACCTTAACATAAATATACTTACATGAAACCTGCTTTCGTATACTTTATGCAGCCATTTTTCCCGTTCATTCGACAGATGCATTTCTGTGCATTTTATGTGAAATATGCATCGGATGATTGCAGATTTTTATTATTTCGAGTATGATTATTTTGTATGTCTATCCAATTAAAGCAGATACTATACTATAAGATACAGGAAAACGGAGGTTTTATATTTATATGTGGAAAAAATTTTACAAGAAGGCGACTGCGCTCGCACTTGTCTGTGCGATGTCCGTCATGCTGACTGCATGTGGTGACAGCCATAACAGCAGCTGGAGTGCAGCATCTTCGTCCTTAGAGGATTCTGTGGAGGCAGCGATTGCCGCAGGGAATACAGAGCCGGAAGCATCTCCAATCGATGCATCCACACTGGAAGATTGTGCCTATGCACTGCCGGATCCAACCGGGGAAGAAGCAGAAGCCGAGCAGGCACGGTTTCACACCTACCTTATGGATAACTTCAAGGAGAGCGTGACAAGTGATACCATCACCCTTCACTATACCGTTGCCAATCCTGCCGACTATGATCTGGATGTTCCAACTGCAACATTGGGTGATGCGGAGATCTCCGATGAAGCCATTGCAAGCGACAAAAAAGAAACCGAAGATGAAATCGCGGAACTGCAAAGCTTTGACTATGATCTCCTGACCGGATCACAGAAATACACCTATGATGTCATCAAGGATTATCTGGACTTAAATCTGGAATCCTATAATTACACATATCTGTACGAACCATTTGCCTACACAAGCGGCTTGCAGACAAACATGCCGATCAACATGTCGGAATACAAGTTTTACAACGAAGGTGATGTTCAGGATTATCTGGCACTACTTGGACAGTTATCCGATTACTATGGAAAATATCTGGACTTTGAGCAGACAAAAATTGATAAGGGGCTTTTCATGAACGAGCATTCCGCCAGCGAAGTTATCCGCCAGTGCGAAGAATTCATTGCAACCCCGGAGGAAAACCTTCTGATTGCAACCTTTGAAGATAAGGTGCGCGGTGTCGAGGGCTTGAGCGAAGAACAGATTCAGGACTACATTACCCAGAATCACGATACGGTTATCAATTCTGTCATCCCTTGCTACAGGAATGTAATTAACTTCTTTAATGCACACAAGGAAGATGGACAAAACGATCTGGGACTTGCCGGGTTTGAACACGGAAAAGAATATTACGCATATCTGTTAAAGGATAAGGTTGGCACCGACAAAACTCCGGAGGAGGTCATCGACTGGCTGGACAACGCAATCGATGATGTCATGTATGAATACCAGACAACCGCACTTGCCAACTATTCCGCTTACGAGCAGTACTTTAACGATTCCAGTGACGGCTTATATGAGGACAACGATCCGCTGGAGACGATCAACTACTTTAAGGATGCTTTTGCCGACCGCTTCCCTGCCATGCCTGACGTGCATTACACCGTTGAAAATGTCCATGAATCCTTAGAAGATATCGTCAGTCCGGCATTCTATGTGACAACACCAATTGATGCCTACGACGAAAACTCCATCTACCTGAATATGGGCAGTGACGGTGCCGGTGATCTGTGGTCCACCCTTGCGCACGAAGGAATCCCCGGACATATGTATCAGTTCACCTACTACTTGAGCACGAACCCGGAACCAATCCGCGCGTTGCTTAACTTTAACGGCTACACCGAGGGCTGGGCTACCTATGTTGAGATGATGAGCTACGATATGTACAAAGATTATCCGGATGACAGTTATGCAGATTTCGAACGGATCAATTCTGAATTGAACCTGCTTGTCAGCGCCCGTGTCGAAATCGGTGTCAACTATGAGGGCTGGGATCTGGAAGCAACACAGAAGTACCTCTCCGACAATGGTTTCAATTCTGATGGAGCCGAAAGCATCATGGATTACGTTATCGCCGAACCAGTCAACTACCAGATGTATGTCATGGGCTGGCAGTCCTTCCAGGAGCTTCGTGACTATGCAGAATCCGCCCTTGGCAACAAGTTCGACGAGCAGGCTTTCCACAAGGTTGTGCTTGATGCAGGTCCATCCCAGTTCTATCTGATTGAGAAGCTTGTAAAACAGTATGTGAAAGATAATTTATAATTTTATATATAGCAAACAGCAGCTCTTCATCAAAGAGCTGCTGTTTTGTTTCTACTTACTTTATTCCAGATTCAAGATTTCATTCATAACCTGCGAGAATTCCCGGTACTCGGAAACCAATGCTTCCAATCGTTCTTTCCCTGCATTCTCCAGATGATAATACACCTTCACCATCCGTTCACCGGTCTGCTTCTTATAATCACTAATGTACTTCTGATCAATCAGCTTATATAACGTTGGATACAAAGTACCCACCGACAACGAGATCTTATCTTTCGAAGCACGCTTTATACTTTTTACAATTTCATAACCGTAACAATCCTTCTCCGAAAGGAATTTCAACACAAGTAATTCCACATAGCCACGGTAAAACATATTTTTATTTTCCATATATTCGTCCCATACAGCACTATTCTGTTTCCCCAGATGGCGGAACTACTTTAACAACATACGCTTTGTATCCATCAGTATCACCGCTTGTAGGCCTGGCTGCTGTAATCACCGCATCTCCATATTCATTATATAGAGAGCCGCCATATCTATCCAAATACGCTCTGATTGGATCATAGATTTCTACTGATTCGGAAGCTACATCCTCGGTTGTAGCATCTGCATTTTTTGATTTTGCACCCAAACCAGCAAATGCATACACACCAAACAGCATAAAGCAGGAACAAGCAGTTGCAATTACATACTTCGCTGCTAATTTTCGTACATTCCGTATATCTGATATCTCAATTTCCTTCTGGTAATTCAGAATCACTTCCTGCGGTTTTCCAAACTCCTCTACCAGCATTTCATAGGTGCATCGTTCATGTTCCCGAACAAAATTCTCTATATCATCCGCTACCGATACCAGAAACTTCTTCCTGCACGCTCTTCCATACGGAAAATAGTCCTTCAACAATTTCATATATTTCCGCTTTGCCCTGTTCATAGGAATACCCCCTTTCGAATTTATTTGACTATATCATATATATTATCGTTTGTCAAATGTTTCGTTTTCCGATATACTTTTTGGTTTCGGGCGTGGCGAATATTTTATGTGGGGGGATGGCTCTTTTTTCAAAACAACCTGCAGTTTTATTTGAAAAATGTCATAACCCCATCTGCTATACATACGTTTGCATTTTAGAATTACTTAATGTTCTGTTGTTATGCAGCCATCCCTGAACACGACGTTCAGGGAAGTTGCCGCTGAGCCATGGATGTCGAGCGGAGGGCGCATATGAATCGCAGATTCATATTTAGGATGCGCCCGACAACCTGCCGCCGAGTAAAACGAGGGGGGCAAAACCCGTGCGGCGGTGGCGTATAATTTTAACATGTAAATCGGAACATTTAGAGCTTCTTAGCTTTCATACATTGTATATGGAATGAATCGAGAACGAAATATATGTTTGAGTACATCTTTATTTTGCAATGTCAGAAATTCTATATAGGGATACTTGTATTGAATGTCCATTATTAAGAACCATCCCCACATAAAACAGGGTAAAAAATAACCCGCGTCATGGACGCGGGTTACCTTATATTTATTCGCTTATTAAATTACTCAGCCTTAGGACCAGCAGCAACCAATGCCTTACCAGCATCGTTTGTTGTGTACTTCTGGAAGTTCTTCTCGAATCTTGCAGCAAGATCCTTAGCCTTTGTCTCCCACTCAGTAGGATCAGCATATGTGTCTCTTGGATCAAGGATTGCTGGATCTACACCAGGAAGCTCTGTTGGAACCTCAAAGTCGAACATAGGGATCTTCTTTGTAGGAGCTGTCTTGATATCACCTGAAAGGATTGCATCGATGATTCCACGAGTATCCTTGATTGTGATACGCTTGCCTGTTCCGTTCCATCCTGTATT
>DHJV01000166.1:12958-13521 GCA_002404515.1 Lachnospiraceae bacterium UBA4711
AAGCAAGCTGAGAATGTAGGTGTAGGCTCTGTGATACCACGCTCTGTACCAGCAAGTTTCGCAGTAAATCCTGAAAGGAAGTAGTACTTTGTCTGCTCTGGTGTCAGAATAGATACTGGAGGAAGTACTCCAAATGCATCTGCTGAAAGGAAGATTACGTTCTCTGCAGCAGGACCTGCGGAAACGCCATTTACCTTAGATGCAATCTTCTCAATATGATCAATTGGATAAGAAACACGCGTATTCTCTGTTACGCTCTTATCGTCGAAATCAATCTTACCTGCTGCATCAACAGTCACGTTCTCAAGAAGAGCGTCACGTCTGATTGCGTTGTAGATATCTGGCTCAGACTCCTTATCAAGTCCGATAACCTTTGCATAACATCCACCCTCGAAATTGAAGACACCGTTGTCATCCCAACCGTGCTCATCATCACCGATCAGAAGTCTCTTAGGATCTGTTGAAAGTGTTGTCTTACCTGTACCAGAAAGACCAAAGAAGATAGCTGTATGCTTACCTTCCATATCGCAGTTAGCAGAACAGTGCATAGAAGCGATACCCTT
>DHJV01000064.1 GCA_002404515.1 Lachnospiraceae bacterium UBA4711
TGCACCGTGGTTTCCACCATGGGTCCCGGCGTGAAGGTTTCCACTTCCAAGTATCTGTAAGCTGATATAGGAAACCCCCGGATGCGATGCATCCGGGGGTTTTATGTTTATTCAGCTGAGGTTGCCGTTTTTGTCACAGGATAGCTTTAACGTAACATCCTTTGTTTCAACAGTAACACCCAATGCTTTTCGGCCTATGGAAAAGCTTCCGGTGGCGGTGCTTCCGCTTTTGCTTGCATTTTTGGAAACGGTGTACCACTCAGAATTATAAATTGTCACTGAACAGCTGGCGCTTGTGCAGGTTGCGCTGCTCCCGGTATATGTAAAAGACCCGTTCAGCACAACTTTCCACTGTGCAGTACCAGTGCTGTCATAATAGGTATACGGTCTGCTCCCGCTTTTTCTCCCAGACGCCCGTGCTCCACTGGTAACTGTTTCCACGACCGCATAGCTTCCATCCTCAAATTGGATTATTTCTTGCTCACACTCCGCGGCATTTCCGTAAATCGGAATCGAGCACAATACCAACATCACTACCAACAGAGAACAAATAACTCTTTTCACATCAATTTCCCTCCCCATATTTTACGTCTTCAATAATTTCAATTTCCCCGAGGACGCCATATCCACGGGCAAGCCTTTCGTTGTGGATGATTGCATATGTCACCGTCCCAGCCCAAAGCGTAATAACAATCAGAGCGGTACAAGTCACGATCCCAACAATTCTTCTTCGTATCCTCAGATTACGGAGAAGTTCCTCAGTATCCATGTCCTCTACACAGGACGCTGCAATCTGCTTCGGCAAACCAAATCGGTGGGACAGCTCCGCAAAATCTGCATTCGGATGTTCTGCTAAATAATCATCCAGCACGTTTTTGATTCGTGCCATAATTTCACGTTTCAGCTTTCCAGAGCAAGGAAGCCAGTCTCTGACATTCCGAAGATACCTTCGGGCTGCTCTGTTCCTTTTTATCATTGTTGCCCGTCTCCTTCTATAATCTGGAAAACGCCTTTGGTGACTTCCTCATATTCCCGCACCAATTCTTCCAGCCGCTTTTCCCCGGCAGGTTCCAGATGGTAATACACACGGGTCATGCGTCTGCCCACCAGAACCTTCCGGTCGGAAATCAATCCCTGATCTACCAGCTTGTAAAGCACGGGATACAGCGAACCTTCCTGCGTGACAATCCGTCCGCCGCTTTGCCTCTCCGTTTCCTGCACAAGCTGATAGCCATACATATCTTCTTTTTTCAGCAACCCTAAAATCACCAGAGACATCACACCCCGGCGGAAGCTGTTCTGCCCGCTGTCTATCGCCACATCCATCACCTAGCTTTTGAATGCATTATATCTCAATATTTTTCATTTTGCAATACCTATTTTACAAAAGTATTTGTTGACAAAGGGTAGTTCATGTGTTATTATGGGCTTACCAAATTCAGGAAGGGGTGATTCCAATGGGCTAAGTATCCCGCGTAAGACTATTCAAAAAGTACACGTTTCGAAAGGATGTAATAAAAAATGCACCTGAACAGATTCGCTTGTTTGGCCTTCGCCTTGATTCTCGTTATATTGGCGGGTTGTTCCGGAAAGGATACCACAGTCAAGCAAGGTGATTTCTCGTTCAAACTATCAGACGGATATTCTCTTTCTGATGTGACAAGCGAGAACTGCGATATTGTTCGTGATCAGGATAATGCAATAATCGGCGGAATCGAAGTAACAAGCCTGAAGCCAAAGGATTTAAACGATAGCGACGACGCCACAGCCAAGATTATGTCATACCTGCAAAGCGAGTTCCATAAAACCAGCAATGTCGAGTTCATAGCATCTTTCAAGGGAGAAACAAATCCGATTGTCAAAATCAAGTTGACTAAAATTGCAGATGATACAAGCGACAAATCCTATTTTGACCATGTTTTCTTCACGAAAGACGCATTGGTCTACCATATGTGGTTTGACTTAGGCGTGGTCGGTCAAGAGGTGGCCGATGGGATTATTTCCGATTCTGTTATGGACGGAAATACATGAGAAAGAGGTAAATTATAATATCTTTAAAAAAGTTCTGTGTGTTGTTTTGTGCATCATTATGATGCAGAGTTTTGCCATCAGTGGGTTTGCCGCTGAGGCCAGCGTCCCCGCAGAAGACCCCGATGCAGATTCCTTTTTTGCCTTTGATTCGGGAGTCGCAAGAATGGACTCCGATGGCAGTTTTACCTTTTCGTTCAATTCCTATTTATCGTCCGCACGCTTCAAAGCCAATGACTCTGAAATCAAAGTGGATGTTACAGCCTGGCTGCGCGATATTGATAAAACGCCTACGTGGACAGACCCCTGGTTCCCGACTACGGATGCATCGAAGACTTTCTCCGTTACACTCTACTCAACAGATGGGGACAATATGGGCAGTTTCACCGTCTCCGCCAACGACAAAAAAACAACCCATACTTTTTCCAACGTAACAGTTGGTGCAAAGTATTATCTGTATTTTGAGAGTAAAACGACCCTGGGCGCTCGGATTCGGTTCGACGGCAAGGGAAAAGTATCGAATGTAACAGTAGTTTGACGCTTGATCTTTTGCTTTGAAGTGAACGCACTTTTTGGTTTACTGCTGATATCCACCGTAATTTATGTGGGGAGATGTGGGTGCTTTCCCACATCTCCCTATTTTGCTGCCGCATTTGGCAAATTATACGTTTTGTATTACTTCGTTTTTTAATGACTTCTTAAGAAGTGCGTTTGTTGACAAATTTTTTATTATGTGTTATCATGTTGTTACCATTTTCAGGAAAGGGGGATCTCAATCGGTTAAATATCCGCAAGTCAAACCATTTGGACAGCGCGTTTTTTGAAAGGACGTGATAAAATGCGCTTGCACAAATTTGCTTGTGTCGTCTTTGCCCTGCTTGTCATTCTGACAGGCTGTTCGGGAAAAGCTGTCGAAGCCAAACAGGCCGACTTTTCCTTCAACACGCCGGAGGGGTATTCCCTTTCCGATGTGACCGATGAAAGCTGCAATATTGTCTCCGACGAAGACGGCACAGTCATCGGCGGGATCACCGTGACGAGCCTGAAGCCCAAGCTGTTGACCAATGAAGATTCCACGGCCGAGATCATGACATACCTGCAAAATGCGTTCCATAAGACAAACAACGTTGAGTTCATCGCCTTTTACAGCGGCAGCGGCAGTCCTTTCGTCTCCATCAATCTGACGAAAGATGATTCCTGTGTTATTATGAGCCTACCAAATTCAGGAAGGGGTGACTCCGATGGGCTAACGATTCCGTCCGGGTCAAATCACAACTATAACGTATACACAATAGACATATAGGAGGTTACATTATGAAACGGTTCTTATCCGCCATTTTCGCCGCAGTGTTTCTCCTTACAATGTTGCCCTTTGGTGCCTTTGCAGCTGAAGATAAATCCTCTGAACGCGATAAACTAATTGCACAGGCAGCGGAATAGGAGGCTACAGGACA
>DHJV01000101.1 GCA_002404515.1 Lachnospiraceae bacterium UBA4711
AGTTGCACTGAAATACAAAATCAATTTTTATGAGCCTCCTTTTCAACACTGCCAAGCAGAAAACCGACCGCCTGTAATGCTTCCTCTTTGCTCAGCTGCTCCTTTGCAAAAAAGCATTTTTCCAGCAGCATTTCAATCGTAGCAGCATAATAATCGACCATAATATCTTCCCTCACCGGAAAATCCCTTGTTCCGGGACAATTACTTATTATCTGCCCTATCTGCTTTTTCATAAAAGCACGCAGAGAAGCCATGCATCTTCCTTCCAAACTGTTTTTCAATAAAATTTTGTGAATCTGTGGTCTGTACTGATCAAGATATCCATACAACAGAGAAAATATTTGCTCCGTATTCTGTTCTCCCTGAACATTCAGATACTTCTCTATATCCATATCTTTCAAAATTGCAATCCAGCAATAGTCCATAAGATCATAAATGTCCTCAAAATAGTTATAAAATGTTGACCTTGGATAATTACATACATCACAAATTTTCTGGACAGAAATTTCCTCTAATGGCATATCTGCCAGCATTACTATCATTTTTTCTGAAAAATCTGCTAATGTCCGTTTCGCAAATCTGCTTGTTTTACCTGATAAATTAAACTTCATTTTAATCACTCCAGCTGAATATTTATGTACAGATGTCCATCTGCTTATAATTTACCAATCATATAATTAAAAATCAACCTTCACTTATCGGTTCTTGCCCATACATGGACATTCTTGTAAAATTGTCCATCGCAAAAAAACACCAGCGTTGTTTATCATGCACTGGTGTTTAATCAAATATTATTCTATTTAACGCAAAGCTTCTACTGATTGAAATCAGCATTCCCTATTTCCGCGTAAAATGAAAATCGCAACAATCATCGCCATATCCGAGCGTCTTTGTCCGTGCAAATTCTATCTTTCGCAGTCCGCCATATGTAACATTATCCGCATCACAAAACACGCGGCAGAATTCCGGGCAGTCATTTTCCGCACAGGCTGTATGCCACAGGCACTTTGTTATCGTAACATCGAAGTAATCCCTGCCATGCGCCTGCACGCTCTCATGTACCTCAGATCCCCGCATCACCTTACGAAATGCACTGCTGTAAAGCGTGAAAAATCCGGGAATGCATTCCATCTTCTCCATAGATGCATGCATTTTCGCTGCAACCGTGCCAGACATATATTTCTGCATATACGCATACACGTCCGCCTCTGGAAATTCCTCTCCCGACAAAGCTTTATACAATGCTATGCTTGGAAGGATTGTCTGAACCAGTGTTTTCCTCTGTCCCTTGGACTTGTCCTTTATGTTCCCAATAAGCGTATGAAGAATCTCCTCCTGCTTATGAAATACCGTGGTTCCCCTATCTTCTCCAAGTGCTTCGATCAAATATGTTTTTATCTGTTTTTGTTGTTTAATATGCATTGTTCATAGCTCCTTGCTGTAAAATCAATTGTCCTTTTCGCATCACAGAAATTTGGTTGATATATACCAAAATATCTTCTAGGAATGTCATTTTATCAAACATCCGCATCCGCTCAGCACACCGACACCTACAATCACCATCAACACTGCAGTTCCGTACATCAACCGGTTTGCCCGGCGGATATCCTTCGGTTCGATAGCGCGTTTCGCATCGCCAATCGTTGGCTTCTCATATAGCTTTCCAAAATAATATGCATTCCCGGCAAGCTGCAGTCCAAGCGCGCCGGCACATGCCGATTCTGTCTGTGCTGAATTCGGGCTTGCATGATTCCGTCGATCCCGCAAATGAATCCGTGCTGCGCCAGCCATGTCCATACCCAAAATGCCTGCCGCACCGACCATCAGCCATGCCGAAAGCCGTGCTGGAATGAAATTCACGACATCATCCACACGCGCCGCGCACGTTCCAAAATATCGGTATTTGTCGTTCTTATACCCAAGCATAGAATCCATCGTATTGACTGCTTTGTACACCCACGCACCGACTGGTCCGAACAAAAACATATAAAAAAGTGGGGCAATCACGCCGTCCGATGTATTTTCTGCGACCGTTTCCACCGCTGCCTTCGCGATGCCCTCCTCAGTGAGCGATTCTGTATCTCTGCCGACGATCATAGAAACTGCCTTTCTCGCCTGTTCCACATCCCCGGCTTCGAGTGCCTTGCACACCTTCATGCTCTCCCGTCGAAGCGAGCAGGCTGCCAACATCTGATACGACATCCAGATAGCCACGACCAGATATAACGTATGATGAATCCGGTTGCACCCATATAGGATTCCCGCCGCCACAAGCAGCGATACCGTTACCACGATCACAAATGTAAATGTTCCTGCCACCTGTTTTTTGCGAATGTCGGCGTCGCGCTCCTCCCGTATCCGAAACCGCTTGCGCATCCACGCCTCCACATGGTCGATCAGCCAGCCCATTCCCTGTACCGGGTGCCACAACCAGTGTGGATCGCCGAATACAAGATCAAGCAGACATGCAATTATAATGATAAATATTCGTTCCTGTATCATGATTCCTCCATCTCAAAATCCCCGTGACACCTTCGCCCGGCTTCACCTGCCAGTCAAAATAATCCTTGTGCGGCTCCGACAACTGATCCATCAGTGCCATGATCGTGCCGCCGTGCGCAACTACAACTATCGTATATGGCTGTGACTCTTCCACATCCACAAGCAGCTTCTCAAATCCCTGCATCACACGTTCCGTGAATTCTGCCCGCGACTCGCCACCCGGAAATGCAGTCGTACCGCCACTATCGATAAAGCGCTGATAGGCGGGATTTCCATTTAATTCCGCATAATTCTTATATTCAAATGTGCCAAATCTGCACTCTGCAAACTCTGCGATCTCCACCTGCTTCATGCCCGGAAATAAAATGTCTGCGGTCTGCTTCGCGCGGAGATATGGGCTGACATAGACTGTTAGATTACCTGCTACATCCTTCATGGATACCTGTTTCTGCCAGAATTCCCGCATACCTCGCAATTGTTCTACGCTTTCTGGAAGCAATCCCTCATCCGTCGTTCCAACATAGCGATGCTCCTTGTTTCCCTGTGTCATTCCATGCCGGATCAGCAGGATACGTGCCTGTTTCTCTTTATCCCATATTATTTTTTCACGTTCTGCTACATTCATCTCTGCACAGCCTCACACATTCCGCTTCGCCCATATCCACACATGCTCATGTAATTTTCTGACTCTCATCCTCACACTAGCATAATTTCATCCAATTACGCATGCCAATGCAACTTATATTCTACGCAATTATTTAATCCTTGTTCCAATGCCTGCCGTCACACGGATGACCTGCTCCGCCTGACTTGCCAGATAACAATTCACACGTCCATTCTTCTCGCGGAACTCCCGTTCAAATGCATCAATCGGCACAATTCCGCTTCCAACCTCATCGCTGACTAAGACGAGCTTGTCTGCATTTCCGGCAAGAATCGCTTTGTTCATAAGCTGCTTTGCCTCCAGCTCCGGGTCTTTGCCCTGCTGCATTGTCTTCCGCACATATTTATGAAAATTGTTGATAATCTGATGTCCTTCTTTGAAATTTGCTTTGGCATACTCGAACTTCCCCTGATATGCACCGCCTATAATTAAAATCATATCGGTTCCTCCTAACAGTATTCTTTTATATACTCTGCAAAATATGGCAACGCCAGAGAAATATATCCCTGTCGGGAATTCAATATTCCTCTCTTTATCAACCGGTCTCTATACATGGAATAGCTTCCTGATTTCTCTCCCATGAGTTTCAACACCTCTTCGCGCTTATAC
Organism: Lachnospiraceae bacterium UBA4711; assembly: GCA_002404515.1. GTDB lineage: Bacteria > Bacillota > Clostridia > Lachnospirales > Lachnospiraceae > Coprococcus_C. Next base: position 3,776 of record DHJV01000101.1, read on the forward strand.
TCCTTTTTCTCTGTTAGGAGGCTTGCAAGAAATTGATCCATTTCCGTCATTTCTTCCCATATTTTTTCATAAGAATACGCAAATAGCTCAGCCTTCAGCTTCGGAATCAAATCGTCCAGAGTTTCCGTGTCCTTTTTCTTAAAGCATAACACTCCAAGTTCCTGAAATGCATATGCATAACCTTTGGTCATCTTTGCCATTTCCCTTGCCTGCGCGAGATCAATCTGGAGCTTACTTCTGTACATTTCTGTCATTCGTATCATATTTAACGGTTCGGTCTTAATCGTTGTAGCTCTTCTGAAAAAGGTAAGATTCTTCACATTGCTTAAATCCTGAATATTTTCGTACAAACCTGTACAGACAAAATACACTGGATATCCAGCTCGCAGCCATCTTCCATATTCCGATGCAAATTTAATCATTTCTTCTGACTTCGAAACCTCATCGATACCAATCAGTATTTTAATCCCTTTTTTCTGCGCTGCCTGTATCATGTTTTCAACTTCAACTCCGATATCGAAGAAATCATTCGCTTTTTCTTTCGAAAATCCCAATCCTCCACCAGTTCCGAACACCGATGCCGAAATATTCACACCCGCAGATTTCGTGTCTGTTCCTCCAAATCCTTCTTTTGCAAGCATTGCTGCAATCTGACCTAAGATATCCCTTGTTGGATTCACGTCAAATACAACCCAGTTTGCATAGTGATTTTTATTCGTTCTTATTTCCTGTTCTACTTTTGCCAGAATTACTGTTTTCCCAGATCCTCTGACTCCTGTTATTTTATATACAGACTCAGATGGAGTGTCGTAGATAAAATTTTCCAATATTTCGTCCGTTTTATCGGTATGGATATATGTGTTCTCTGGAGTTTTGCTGAAAGTAGTTGTAAATGGATTCTGCATATTTCCGTCATCCTCCTTTTTTATACTTTTTATTTTTCTTTATAGTTTTTTATACCTTTTTATACTTTTTGAATTATTTTATACTTTTTTATACTTTTTTACAAGTCTGAATTAAAATCCTTTTTTCTCAAAATTTTTTCAAAAAATCCCAACCATTTCCCCTTCTTGTCCGTCTATATAGTGAAACAATGGATTGCGCACGCAGTTCATATCGTTTATATTACTAGTTGGCGCAATAAAAGTTGCCACAGGAGGAACCGATATGAACGAAGTTCATATTTAGGATCGGTTCCGACGACCTGCCGCCGAACTTATGTGAGGGGGCATTACCTATCATAAAAGGAGAGACAGAAAGTTTGAAACAAATAAGTA
>DHJV01000071.1:0-634 GCA_002404515.1 Lachnospiraceae bacterium UBA4711
TTATGAGAAAGAAAATGTTGACTTTAGTAGCGATGGGATTGGTGACGGTAACGGCACTGACAGGATGTAGTGGTGTGGTGACAACATCGGGCACTGCTACGGATGAAAGCGGGAATAGTAATACGTCGGCAAGTGAGACTGTATCCGAAGTGGCGGGAACGGAAACGACAGAACTTACTGATCTGGAAGATTATGTTGTTCCGGCAAATCCAACCGGAAAGACGGCGGACGAGATAAAGATTGGTTTGTCATTTGCATATACTGATGCGGATGAGTTTACTGTGGCACAGTACACAGGCGCGCAGGACGAAGCGGAAGCGCAGGGGACGAATCTTTATATTACAGATGCACATTCTGATGAAGTGACGCAGGCAAATGATGTACTTGACCTGATTCAGCAGGGAATGGATGTTATCGGAATCTATCCCGTAAATGGAGAGATGATCAGTTCTTCAATTGAGGCGTGTAAGGATGCGGGAATACCGGTATTCCTGTTTTCTACACCGCCAGCTAATGAAGAGATTGAGCATATGATCAATGGTTTCTCTGGTGGAAATGCGTATAAACTTGGAGAGCAGATGGCACAGACCTGTGCAGATGCACTTGGCGGCAAGGGTAAGGTAATAGAGCTTGC
>DHJV01000071.1:678-6069 GCA_002404515.1 Lachnospiraceae bacterium UBA4711
GCAGGTTTATATGGAATGACGGATTCAGATTTGCGATGCGAAGCGACAAGAGATGTATTTGCCAATTATCCGGATATTGAGATCATAGATTCTCAGGAATATGGTTGGGCAAAAGAGGAAGCAATTACTGTGGTTGAGAACCTTCTTATTAAATATCCGGAAGTAGATGCGATTGTGTGCGCAAATGATTCTGGTGCCTGTGGTGCAATTTCTGCGCTTGAAGCAGTTGGCAGGTTGGATGAAGTCAAGGTATTTAGTTGTAATATGAATGATGAAGGGTATGAAGCAATCAAAGAGGGAAAACTGTACAGCTCAGGTATTCAGGATGCGTCGGAGGAAGGCCATGAAGCAGTGAAAATGGCACTGGACATCGCACTTGGAAATGAGTACAAATTTTACGGCTATACAAGTACCGAGGTTGTCACGAAAGACAATGTAGATGAATTTGAGGCTCCCGGTTATTAAAATAGCGGCAGACAGAGAGGAGATGTGCATATGGAAGCATGCAGAGAAACAAACAATGTTCTAAGTGTGGAACATGTATCGAAAACGTATACGGGAGTAAAGGCACTTACGGATGTCAGCTTTAAAATCGCGGAGGGAGAAATTGTTGCCCTCTGTGGAGAAAATGGCGCCGGAAAATCTACACTTGTGAAATATATTGCGGGGCTGCATGATGCAGATCCAGGCGCCAGTATGCAGTATCTCGGTAAAGACTGCCATTTTAAAAATGCATTAGAGGCAAAGGCTGCCGGTATATGTCTGGTGTTTCAGGAAATATCGCTCATGGCAGAGTTGACGATTGCGGAGAACATCTGTCTCGGGATGTACCCCGAAAAAAAGTTTCATCTGATTGATTATAAAAAAATGAATCAAATTGCAGCGGAATGTTTGGAGAAGTTGGATTTCAGGGTAAATCCGCAAAAACCAGTTGGCCAGCTTTCGTTGGCACAACAACAATTGATCGAGATTGCAAAGGCTCTGGCGTATCATCCCAAGCTGTTGATTCTGGATGAACCTACATCATCACTGACAGATAAGGAGAAGAATGCACTTTTTAATAATATACGCCGCTTAAAACAACAAGGCGTAGCAATAATATACATCTCACACCGTATGGACGAAGTATTTGAAATTAGCGATAAAATCATGGTGTTACGGGATGGGCAGTTGGTTGGAAAACTCGTGACGGCAGAAAGCACTGTGGACGATGTGGTCAATATGATGATTGGTAGAACACTCGGAGGCTTTTTCTATAAGAGTACTGCCGAGTATACTGGAGATGTTGTGATGCAGGTGAATCACCTTTCACTGGACGGGCTGTTCCAGGATATCTCTTTTGAGGTGGCAAAGGGCGAAATCCTTGGTTTGTATGGGCTGGTGGGAGCAGGAAGATCCGAAATTGTAGAGACTATTTTTGGAGTGCGTAAGGCAACTGCAGGATCTGTGAGGATAAATGACCGATTGATTACTATCAATAGTACGGTAGATGCCGTACGGGCGGGTATTGCACTGGTTCCGGAGAACCGTAAGACGCAGGGACTGATTTTGGAGGCGTCCTGTAAGGACAATATCAATCTTACCATGCTGGATCAGCTGAAAAAGGGTGGCGTGTTGGATGAGGCACAGGAGGAAAAAAACTATGAGATCTACCATGAAAAAATGTCTATAAATTCTCCGGGAAGTTATCAGCTATGCGGAAATCTGAGCGGTGGTAATCAGCAGAAGATCGTCATTGCAAAGTGGTTGTTGCGGAATCCCCAAGTTTTGATTCTGGATGAGCCGACCAAGGGAATTGATGTTGCATCCAAGTCGGAGATCCACAGGTTAATCGCGGAAATTGCCGGACAGGGAATGGCGGTAATTGTAATATCGTCAGAAATGCCGGAAATTATGGGCATTTCCAACCGTATATTAACGATTGCCGAAGGACGGATTACAGGAGAATTGATTGGCGATGAGATCACGGAAGAAAATATCATGAAATCTATCACAATTTGTAAAAATAAGGAGATTCTGGCATAGTGACTGCCGGAATCGGTTTATAAAAGGAGTATGAAGATATGAGTAAAACGGAGTTTCTATATTTATCGGAGCCGGATTTGATTAAAGCCGGTGTACTTGATGCAGGAAAATGTACAGATGTGTGTGAAGAGGTATTTCGGTTGCTTCACAATGGGGATTATCTGATGGGGGGACCGAACCACAATTCACATGGTTTGGTATTGGTATTTCCAGAGCATCCCGAATTTCCCAATATGCCTGCAGCAGGACCGGAACGCAGATTTATTGCAATGCCGACCTATCTTGGAGGACGTTTTGCCGTGTGTGGGGAGAAATGGTATGGTTCAAATGTAGCGAACATTAAGGAGCGAGGACTTCCGAGATCGGTTTTAATGGTTACAATCAATGATGCTGAAACATGTGAGCCGTTGGCTTATATGTCTGGAAATCTGATCAGCTCTATGCGTACGGGCTGCATTCCGGGGGTGGCAGTACGTTATATTGCAAATCAGAATGCAGAGACATTTGTGGCGGTCGGAACCGGTCCGGTGCAGAAGGCGACACTTAAGGCAATGGTTTCACAACTTCCAAATTTAAAGAAGGTTGTTGCGGTTGCTGCACATCTGGACAGCGCGGAAAAATTTATAACCTGGGTAAAGCAGGAATGTGGTCTGGATGGAATTGCCATGAATTCGATGGAGGATGCTTTAAAGTTGGGAGACATTGTGAGTATTGCGGCGTCGCCGAAGAAACCACTGTATTTGAAGGATTCCTGGATTAAAGAAGGTGCAACGGTGCTTTTGACATCACCGATCACTGCAGATGACGATTTCTGGATAAAAAATCAGATTGTATTTGACAATGTAAAAATGCATGAAGCCTATTATGAGGAAGGAAAGTCTTTGGGCAGTGTGAAAAAAGCCTGTAACGGTTGGGGCCTTTTTTATGATCTGATGGAGCAGAAACAGGTTCCTTCCTTGAAAGAATCGGTCAGTATGGGGGATGTGGTTTGCAATCCGTCACTGGGGCGCAAGGATCCTAAGGCAAAATACATGTTTGTAACAAGCGGACAGGTTGTGTTTGATATCGGCTGGGGATACGAGTTGTATCAGCAGGCGAAGAGACTTGGACTTGGTGTGAAACTTCCGGTGTGGGAGGAACCATACTGGAAATAATCCAAAGAAAGAGTGGTGCTATGAAAGAAAAAATAAGACATCAGATAGAATTTGCATATCATTTATCTTATGATGATCTGGATGAGAGTACGATTGAACGGGCAAAAGAGGTGGTACTTGACTCTATGGGATGTGTGGTGCTCGGCAACATGACCAGAGAAAAAAGAGATTTGGAGGATCAGATTTTTTCCTATGCGCGCGCCATGGTAAGTACAGAACTATATGAAGGAAATCGGCTTGCCATCGGTCATCCGGCAATTCATATCTTACCGGTGATGCTAGCAGTGTGTGGTGAGGAGGATATATTTACACCGGAGTTTCTCACGGTATTTGTTGCTTCGTATGAGATTGCAGCCCGGTGGGGAGCGTCTATACTTTTTTCCAATACGATTCTCGGACACGGGACAGTCATGACAGCAGCAGCAGCAGTTGCATACGGACTTCTCACTGGAGTGGATGAGGAGACGCTGTATGAGTCGGTGCTGATTGCAGCATCACTTCCGTGTGTCAGTGTATGGCAATCGGTATTTTCAGGGAGTGATTTGCATGACTGTTATACCGGACTTTCCGGTATAACCGCAGTTCGTGCTGTAAAAATGGCGCAGGAGCAGGTGCGTTGTACACCGGAGATGGTGCAGGAGGTGTATCGGGATGCAATGCAGGCGACAATAAAGCTGGAAAATATGGACAAGGGATTGGGCGTAGAATATTGGCTGAACAAAAATTACTTTAAGGTACACACCGGATGCAGATTTATTCACCCGTTTGCAGATGTGTTGACGGATATGATGGCAGGTGGACTAACGGAGAAGGATGTGGAACGAATCGATGTGTATACATATAAAAAAGCGGCGAGGTTGACTGCACAGAAGGCTGATTCTGAGATTGAGGCAAAATTCTCCACACCGGTGTCATTGGCGATTCTACTGCATTGTGGAAAATTAACACATGCTACAGTGCATGAGTACTTAAAGGATAAAGCGGTGGAAAAACTGGCACATTGTATTTTTCTTTGGGAAGATGAAGCTTACAACCGGTTGCTTCCGGATCGGCGTGGAGGAAAGGTGGTTGTCTTAAAGAAAAACGGCGAGTGTCTAGCGCGAGAGGTCTTTTATGCAAAAGGTGATTTTGATAATCCGCAGAGCTATTCCAGAGAGGAAGTGATAGCGAAATTCCTTGAAAATACAGCGGGAGGAATGAAACAGGAAAAGCGTAGGGAATATTTAGCCTGTATGACAGAAAAATAAAGATAGAAAGTATATTTTTATATCTATTGGAAAATCCATCTGGCATGGTATATACTTAGGACAGAAACAGTAAAGACATTGCAGGAACCATGAATGGAGAGGCATATGAACTTTTACTTTACACGCCATGGCGAGACGGAATGGAATGTAAAAAAGAAGATACAGGGAACGACGGATATTCCGCTGGACGAGACGGGGGTACGGCAGGCGAAGCGGCTCGCAGAGACGCTCTTAGAGAAGCAGCGAAACGGGGAACTTCATCTGGTGGAGGTCTACACGTCGCCGCAGCTTCGGGCGGCACAGACCGCACGTTTTTCTGCTGAGGCGCTGGGGGTGGACTGCATTCGGCTCTGGGATCTGCGAGAGATGGATCTGGGAGACTGGGAAGGCAGGAACTGGGATGAGATTCGGGAGACGGAAGCGGAGCGGCATCACATCTGGGATACTCACAGAAGGTTCTGTCATACCCCGAACGGAGAGTGCTATAACGAAGTGCTGCGACGCACGCTTGGTGCACTGGAGCAGATTCTGGCGCGCGAGAAGGATGATGTGCTTGTCGTGACGCACAGTGCGGTGCTGATGGCGCTGCGTTGTTATCTGGCGAATCGTCCGTTTGATGTGATGCGGGAGTACCGGACACGCAACACGGAGCTTGTGAGGGTGACGGAGGAGGAGATCCGGGAGGCGATCCGCCGCTATGAGAGGGCAATGTGACGGAGGCGATCCGGGAAGCGACCCGCCGCTATGAGAGGGCGGGTTCTTGTGAGGAAGGATGATTTCATGGAGAAATCATCCTTCTTTTTTTGTGTTTATACGAATTTTGATAACGGTTTCTGCAAACGATTTTGACGGAAAATGATTGACTGCGCTGGAAACGGAAATATAATGCAAGTATAGACATGAACAGTTTTGAACGAACAGGACGGAAAAAGGAAAATAAATCATGCTGACAGAAGAAAGATTTG
>DHJV01000071.1:6125-6431 GCA_002404515.1 Lachnospiraceae bacterium UBA4711
GTAACGGTTCAGCAGCTTATGATGGAACCTGACGATTCCGAATCTACGGTGCGCAGAGATCTGAATACGCTGGATGCTAGCGGTCAGCTTATCAAGGTGCATGGCGGAGCGGATGATGGATCACATTGCGAAATCTCCGGCGGATGGGAGCAGGTTTCCCGGATATGGAGTGTGGCGTTCGTGCCGTTTGAGAAGGCGACCGTAATTACGATGGAGTTAAAACAGGAAATATACAAGAATTGTTCCGATATTATTCATATTGAGAGAGAGGAGACCTTAGATGATTATTTATACGTTAACATTTAA
>DHJV01000060.1:0-5553 GCA_002404515.1 Lachnospiraceae bacterium UBA4711
TCAACCTCGATATTATACATATTTAGTATATCAAATAAATCTAATAAATACAGAGTTATTTCTGTATTTACTAAGTAATTGCGTATTTTGTCGATGTGCAATACTTTTTTCAATATTTCAGGTCGACAAATCAAATAAAACGGGATGTTTTATCATCATTAAGACCAATAAATTCCTTTTTCAGCCATCGCTCATCACGGGAGGAAAAGAGAATAACGGAGTCCACATCTTTGCGGATAAACTGCTTCAATTCATTCTTCAGAGCTGTTATTTTAGGCGTACTGATATTGCCCTCAAACACCGAATGCTGGATATGCGTCAGATATTTTTTGCATATCTTAAATACTTTCGGAAGAATCTTTTTACCTTCCTCATCCGTGACAATATCATAAACAAGAATAACATACATGAGCAATCGCTCCTTTCCTACCACCATATTTCAAATCCAGTGTACTCTTTCTCTCCGGTCAAATGTTTGATCAGCTTGAAAACTTCAAGCCGCATTAAATATTGATAAGATACATACTTGTTCAGATCACGATGCTTGATGGTTGTCTGCAGACGAGTATCTAACTCTTCTACAATCGTTTGAACAGCCGATTTTTTGAGTTGTAAACCATTAAGCTCATTTACAAAGCTTTGCTCAGTTATTTGGTTTCGATTTAACAATGAAAAGATTAATCGATCGCCAATTAAGGGTTTGAAGATTTCTGAAATATCCAATGCAAGGGAAAATCGTTTCGCGCCCGGTTCATGTAAATAGCTAATCGTTGGATTCATTTGTGTTTTATAGATTTCCGTTAAAACCTTTGTATATATCAGTGAATTGACAAATGAAATCAAGCTGTTGATCATATTATCTGGTGGGTGCATCACTCGTTTGCTGAAATCAATATTCTGGTCAATGATGGTATTCCAAGCCTGATAATATGTTTTCCGGATATTTCCTTCAATTCCCATCAGTTCGGTAATGGATCCCGTTTTTGGTATGTATTTTCTGTATTCGACGATTTGATCCATGTAAGGTTGCACATTTTTGCCGCGTCCATTGTAATATCTGAGATTACGAAATATATTGTAGGAAGCGGAATTGATAAACGCTTGTGCAAGGAATAGTCGTTTTTCAGGATTTAAGTAATGCTCCACCTGCTGTGTTAATAATTTTCCTGCGAGTTTCTGCTCTTTTGGATAGAAACTGCCAATATAGTACTGATAATAGTTAAAAAAATGAACGGAAATTCCCATTTTAGACAGCAAATTTAACAAGCTGACATTCAGATTCATTTCCGAAAAAATGTAAATATCTGAAATATTCTCAATTGGAAGATCACGTTTGTTTCCATCTTCTGATATAAAACGTAACGTATTATCTTTTCTGGCAAGGCTTCCATTCGTAAAAATATAATAGGTTTCTTCCATGTATATCCCCTTTCGTTAAATATAGCAAAGGTCATGATAAGCACATTTTTTGCATATCGTAGTTTCTTCTTTCGATGGTGTTTGTTCGGAAGCTGCATAATCTAATATATCAGTTAAGACATTTTCTATAATAGGAAAATCCTCATCATTCAGTTCTACGGTGATACTTTGTTTTAAAAGTGGATAATCAATTTTGGCGCTGATATTGATCACTCCACGTTGATGCAGATAATATAAATAATATTTTACCTGCATGATACTTGCTTCTTCGATGCTTTTGCTCTTCTTAATCTCGTGTAATACATGATTACCGCGCAGGAAATCAATGTTGATTACGCCGTTGATCATGATGTGTTTGTTGTCTCGATCGTAAGAAGATGTATCAAGTAGTTTTCCGAGTTCAACATTTTCATTTCCAGCTTCCATTCTTATTTCATGGAGATAATACCATAATTTCTTTTTACATACATAATAGTAGTAAATCATGATTCCACTTATTTCTTCCTTATTCATAGAGACTCCTTTCTGTCAGACAAAATGGCTACAAGCGTATGCATCCTTTTCAGGAAGTTTTACATCTACAAATCCCATTGAATATGAATAATCACAGTAAAGAATTGGAATGGCTGTATATCGATTGATATAAAATTTCCTTTCGATATATTCTTCTTTTTTCGAAAAATAACTAGGAACCGAAACAATATAGTTCTGGATAGAGGTTATCGCATTGATTCTTTCTTCTAAACTGCTATTGCTTGATTTAATAATATGCTCTATCTGTTCGAATTCATATTTATGGGATTCATAAATAGAATATGGAATAATATCAATATTTCGAATATCTCTTATTGTGTCTTTATCTTTTTCGTTTAGCAGTAACGTGTTTAGATATTTATACATTCTACAATATTTTGCATCATATCTGGAATCAATTAAATTTTCATAGGATAAGTAATGTTCGATTAAATCGTTCTTTTCTTGTTCACTCAATATACCAGATACTGTTTCAATTGCTTTTTTTGAATGATAATAGATAACAGGATCTATTGACTGATCATTCATTGCGGATTGAAATCTCACTAACAGGTTTTTTTCTTCTGGATCCATATAATCAGAATCCTGTAATTGCGTATATACAAAGCAATTTGTTTCATCAATGGACTTTAACCCTTTTCTGTTCACTCGCCCAAACCTCTGGAATAAAGAAAACAGATCCAATAATTCTGTGAATAGATAATCAAAATCAATGTCTAGGCTTGCTTCGACAACAGATGTTGCAATCCATATTTCGTGCTCGTTTGTGGCTGTTTTTCCTGTTTGTAGAATTTCAACCTCTTTTTTTGAACGATCCTGATGAGTAAATCGGCTATGAAGCAAATGAATATTGGCTATTCCAGCAGAACTTAGCTTGGTGTATAACCTTTGTGCGGTTTTAATACGATTACAGATAACAAGAATTTTGCAGCTCTTCGTTGCTCTCTTTTCATTCCAAAATCTTAAAATATCATCAGTATTTAAGGTAGAGTCTATAACTTTCACATTATGTCTGGGTTTTACTGTATCAATAAAGCTATTACATACTACGTCTTCTCCCATAACTTCCTCCAGTTTCTTTCTTGCATATGGAGGCAGTGTTGCGGTCAGAACTGCTACTTTTCCACCGAATTCTATGATCTTTTTGACGCCCAAAACTAAATATGCAAGCAGATCTGGTGAGTACATCTGAATTTCATCAATGATGATTTTGGAATATGAATATGTACTCAGCTTTAACTCATATCCATAATATTTCAAGACAAAATCAAATATCTGATCCAACGTTGAAATGGTAATTGGAAGCGATAATTGCTTACTTGCTGCCACATAAGTAAGCACATTATCAATATCTGTGTTCTCATCTTTATTTGTAAGATAATAGGTTCGTGTATCAGAATGCAGTAAGGCAAGTCGGGAATCGAGATTATCATTGTGCAATATAGTTTTTCCGATTCTTTCATACATGGCATTGATTGCTGTTTTTAATGGAAGAACAAAGATACATTTATTGTTTCCAGCCCACAATAATCCTGCCTCTGTTTTTCCACTTCCGGTAGGTGCAGTTACAATGACATTTCTATCGGAATTTTCCTGCATAAATATCTGTAATTCATTCCACGATGCAGATTGCCCCCAAGTGTGTAATAAATCGTTCAGCGAACCTGTAAGAAAATCATTCTTATATTCACATGGAAGATGCGCGCTTGCGCTGTAGTCGCACTTGTGAAGCAATCCTTTCATAAGTGTCATTTTATTATATAAATTTACTTTATCGATCGGTATGGATTGCATTGTATTATCTTCCTGCAATTGAATAAATTTATTTATAATAGTAAGTGCTTTTCGGTTTATGCTATTAGGTAAAACATCTTTATATTTCTCATGAAATGCATCTATTAATTGATTCGAATGCGATAATATGTAGGCAAAGGATGAATTATCATAATGGTTATCGTGATGGTATAAAACAGCATATAAAACGGAAATAAAATCTTCCGAATTACCGAAATCGTGTTCGTCGATAAATAATGCTGATAAAAGATTATGCTGTACCTCTGAATCAGGATCAAAGAGGATGCTTTTATTATGTAGGCGCGTCTGCATATGTTCATTCACCTTACCATAATCATGCTTTTCACAGGCATAATGCAGAAGATTGTATAAATCGTCAGAGATGTAACCAAGCTGAACAAGCAGGTCTGCCTCTTTCAGAACACACGCAGTGTGTTCTGATATGGTTTCTGCTACTCCATTTGTATCTGGAGATTTAGCCCAATAAGTATTCAGTAAATTTTGAAAATCGTTGTTGTCCATAAATGCATTACCTCCCATCAGATTTTGATTCAAATTCCAATTTGGTTAAATTACTAATTACTATACAAGTGCTACAATATTTGAATTATCATCGGCATATATTCCGCTGACTGCATCAAATATGTTGAATTTTGAGACATAGCATACTAATTTCTTATTAAAGATACGTTTATTGTCTGCAAGTACATAATCTTTATTGAGTAAAAAATTAGTTCCACAGCCGGGTATTCCGTTTTGTCCATTTAAATTGATACTATCTGAATCAATAGCTTCTGAAAGGGCATTTGAAGGAATATACATATGCATGTTGCATGTGTAGTTATCATCAATTTCTTTTAATTCTGTATAATTGCACTCTTCTACATTTACGAAATCTTCGCTTCTACCAATTGATGTAAGATCATCAATGTGATCATAGATACAGGCAAGAGTATCATCATCTGCGTGAATATGTAAAATCAATGTGATTCCATAAAGTGTCTCGTATGTTTTCGGTGCAGTAGTCAGAGTACGAAAAAGAGATACAGGATATTTGTAATGTTCTCTCTCATACGTTTCTACATTCTTTTTTACATTCTTCTCTATGGTTTTCCACTTGGCTTCCTGCTTTGATAGCGCTTGAATTTTTGCCTGCTCAGTGGAAGGATTCAGATCCTTTTTCAAATCGCTTAAATACTGCCGGTGCTTTTTTACATGCTCAAGAAAAGGCTTTAATTTATCCTTTTTGTAAGCGCCTATCTTATCTGCCAGATCTTTGAGTGCACGGTATTCGTCTAAATATTCGGGATGATATACGTCGATATATTCTCCCTTGCGAAAATCGTTCCCTTGCGATTTCTTTGCAGCAGCGACCGTCACATATCCATTTGATACAGTTTGATTATTGCACATCTTGATAAGGATACCTCTGTCGTTTTGCAGAGAATTTAATATGCAATGATCAAGATAGACTTCTTTCTGCATGCTCTGATAATCTCCTTGGATACTTATATCCATAGGATGATAAGAGGTAAATCCACAAGCCTTATGAATCGCTCCAATAACGGTTGAATAAGGAGGCAATGGATATGTCATACGGTTATCAATCGTCTCTTCTCTTCGGTAATTCGCAGAAGTCTGTGTGAGCCTGATGCGTAGTGCTTTCATAAAAACTCCCCCTTACTATGCGTAATAAGAGTTAACCTGATCTTTAAGCTGCTTAAAGAAATCTTCAGTCTGCATAGCGTTTAATTCTCTGACAATGTCATTCTCATTTGCAAAGATACCGCATTTCAAAACGCCGGC
>DHJV01000060.1:5570-13529 GCA_002404515.1 Lachnospiraceae bacterium UBA4711
ATGGAAATCTCCCTTCTCACTGTGCAGCTTTTCTTTGATGCCATCTTCCAGAATCAGGGATGCGTTCTTTACGTTGACCACATTTTCGAAGAAATGTGTTTTTCTGCAGGTTAAACCACCGATCACAAATAATGGTTCGGCATTATCCAGATTTCCCTTTACGACCAGAGAAAGGTTGGCAATTGCATCTAAGATAGCATTTACACGAAATGCCTTTTCTGAATTATCAGCTTCTGCGTGGAAATTCTCGTCAACGCCGATCTTATCCAAATCAATTGTAATGCTATAAACCTTCAGAGATTTGTCGTATTCATACTGATATGGCATGAGTCCTGTTTCTGCTGCATCATTTTGAATGCTGAGATTATTGTTTTTTGCGTGTGTGCTTGCCAGATATAAGTTATTATGGAAACGTAACTCATTGATAAAGGAATCAACCGCAATGGCGTCTGTCAAATAGAAAGAGCTGTTCCGAACATAAGTCAATCCCTGTGTAGACATATAACCGCCTTCTAAGGCACGGCAATTGGAAGCATTCAATTCTTCCGTAACCTTCTTCTGCATTACCTTGTCCAAAGATGTTTCCAAGTCATCGTATAATCCGGCTTGTACGCAGATTGCGTTTTTCAGACTTTCTCTGCTTCGCATAGCATATTCTTTTTGGTTCTTGTAGATTTTCTGGACACTGGATGCATTACCAAGTCCCTCACCATAATTACTTGTCATGTTGGCAACAACTGTTAATGTTAAAGCGTTTTTCTTCATATTAATTTTCCTCCTTTTCTTTTTTTGCACTCGGAATCATAGCATTTGTAAAACTGATTGCGATATCAGACCAATTGTCAGGTGTGTCAAGAATATCATAAATAGTTGAGATATCTCCAATCTGGTTTGTGCCGTTGGAAGTTGTTGTGTTGATTTGGGTGCTTGATAATTGCAATAAGATTTCAAGAACCCGGTCTCGATCATGCGCTAAAATAGCATTCGTGAGTTTGTTTTTATAACCTTTTGCTTTATTTGCACCATTATTCTTGCTCAGGATAACCTGTCCAATTTGATATCCGGCTCCACGGGCTCTTTTAATTTTATCCTTCATAGCTGAATCTCCTTTCCACTCTACATTGATTTCTATTAATGGTTGTATAATCTGGATTGTTCTGCTCTCTGTATCTATACGACTAAGCAATAATAGCTGTTCAAGAAGCTTGTCTAAATATGTATAATTTAAGCAACAGCGGATAAGTTCCTCCTCAACATTTAACCAATAATTGTAGTTGTATTTATGTACATAGCGTAAATTATAGTTATCGTATATTTTTTTCAATCTCTGCAATGCCTGTTTTCGAATCAGCATTGTATCAAAAGATTCCTGTTCTCGGTCTTTGCAAATAATCTCCACGTCGCAATTTAAAAAATCGTTTGAGTGTAACATTGCCTTAATCAGTTTCGTCTGGTCGCCATCCCGAATCACTCGGTTGTTGATAATCTGCTCTTCTACATCCATCTTTTCTTTTAATTGATTATTACATTTGATAAGTGCGTCAATGGAAGTATTGCTGTTTACGAAGAATCCTATTTTCGTATAAGTAAATGCAAACGGTATAAAATCAAATTCGCATATATCATTTGCAATAAATGTAGAAGTATCAAAATAGTACGAAGCCGCTTTACTTTTTCTACCTTCATCAAGATCATAGCTAAGCAAACGACAATGTGGATTCGTGTCAGACATCAGTTTATTTGTGTTTGCAAAATTTCGATACATCGTTGTTTTATAACGAAAGGTTTCTTTGATTAGTTCCAGTCGATGTTCATCAATTAAATTAAGGATAGTGTCTGTGTTTGTTCCATCGAATTTTATTCCCTTAAATATCTTCTTCATAACTGTATTAGAAGAAGCTCCATTTAGGTAAGAGTTAATATCATTTATGTTATCTTGTGAAAACTCTTTGATGTGTGTTAACAACCATTCTACATTTCGGTGCTGAAATTCTCTGTCATACCAGTTTTCACAAAATAGTAAGTATCGTTCTTCTGTCAGATCTGTGCTGTTATATAGAATCCCCTGTATGTAGCCGCATATATCGGAATACACAGCATATCGATCTTTATCCTCATCATTTGTATATGTATATAACTTCTTGCCTTCCTTCTCTTCGATATAATTAAAGAAACGAATTAAACCGACGATTGCTGCGGAATAGCGCCATTCGGTTGGAATAAGCAATGTGTCATATAACGGATGTTCTATTGTTGCTTTCATAGTCTGGTTACACCTCCTCCTGGGCGATTATTTTTGCAACTCCAAAGCCGCTGGAACGGCGGGAACCAATGCCTGCTTTCAACAGATAGTCTAAAGCTGCCGAATTTCCAGTCAGTTCAAAATATCCAATGGAACACTCGATGTTAATTCCGTAATGTTTTACAATAATGCTTCTGGTGTTTATTGGTATCATTGATACTTGAGATAAGCTCTCCGAGAAGCCGGCATGCTGTAATTCAAATGAAATTACTCTCTGGCATTCTGCCATAAATTGGTCTCCGGCTTTACAGGAATAGTACCAGTCTTTGTTTGTTTCAGGATTATGACTCCGAATACATAATGGTTCACTCATTTTGACCAATAATTTATTGCTCTGAACGACATCTTCTTTTAATTGGGCGATTCGGGTTAAGGTCATTTGATTATCCATCGGTAAAGGATATGATTTTCCTTTTTGAGTCAAAAAAGCTGAATACAAAATAAATCCGGTTCTCGTATCCGGGGTGGAAAATACTATTGACATTTTGGGACTTGTGACCTCAATATGGTCCGATGTGTAGTTTGGCTGGTCAAAAATAGTTGAAAAGCAAAAAGCTTTTTCTTTGGCTGGTCCATAAAAGTCAGAAAAGTATTTACCATCATTTGCGTTTGACAGGCAGTGTTTGATAAATGACAGAAAACTTCTACGATAGTCTATGGGTAAGACGCAGCTTTTTAGGTTGAATGATAATTGAAACTTCATTTTTAGATCCTCCTTTCGTGTTGTTTATGATATAGGTATAGCATATATTTTTTATAAAGTCAACATTTAACCATGAATATAATTTATATAAATCAATTTGACATTAAAATAAAATCTAGATATAATTCATATGTTTATTCATATTGGAATGTTAATTGAATATAATTTATTTAACATTTTTTAATTTAACCATATTGGAAATGTAATTTTATAGCATGATAAATATCCGTTGGATTTGTTAACTTTATCCTCTTTTTGAGTATAATACACTATCAATTGTACATAAAAACGGACTTGTAATCACTTTTTGGATTTTATTTAAGAAAATTTAGATTATTATAAAATCTCCCCAATAATAATCCCCACCAATATAAGATAATTTTACTACAAAAAATTACATGAAACAACAGAAATATCCATTCTTCACAATATATTCACGGGTTAATCAATCCCGAAACTCCGTTCATCTTCCACCACATCCAATTTCTTAACATCCATCCCTGTGATCTGGACAAAGCGGCGTCCGGCGAGGAATGTAACCAACTCATCAATGGCTGCTTCTGTTCCCTGCACTTCCATCTCGACATCCCCGTTATACAGATTCTTTACCCAGCCGGTAAGACGGAGCTGGTTTGCTTTGTGTTCGGAATAATACCGGAATCCGACACCCTGTACGCTTCCATGAAATATAATATGTTTTCTGACGATATCTGCCATGCTGTTCTCCATTTATATGTGTTTTTCTTGCTTGCTTTTACTCTGGAAACACATAATATGTGCTTTTCGCTTCAGAATCAATGATTACTTAATTATAAGACATTTTTCTTGCTGGTGCAATGAAATAAAAAGAGATAATCATTCCAATAGAAATTAGAAATAATTATCTCTTTCCGCATGTATCGTTCGTTATATTACAATATGTGTTTCATACATATTTTTATATCATCTATAATCTGATCCACAGATAATTACAGACACTTCTTCACATCATCCACGATCTGCTCCACCGTCAGATGATTGTCCTTTAATACATCATTTACATCGTAACGATCGAGGAATTCCTTCTTGATACCGAAGTTCAATACCTTCATATCAGAAGCTCCGTAGAACCGTGCAATTTTTTCTCCGAAACCACCGTCCAGGATACCATCTTCGAGGGTGATAACCACATCGTGGTTTGACTTTAAGCTTTCGAGCATAGCCTCATCGATGCCGGTAATGTAATACGGATTGATGATCGTTGCTTCGATACCGGTAGCTTCTTTCAGTGCTTCTGCTGCGTTTACACCGAGTCCGTAGAACGAACCAAGACCGATGATAGCGACCTTGCTGCCCTGCTTTGTGATCTCGTACTTATTCAGCTTCGAGAAATCCTTTGTGACAGCTTTGCCGTCTGAGATAAATGCGCCGCCCGGTACGCGGATTGCAACCGGATGCTCTGTCTGGGCGATACTCCAGTCTAACATGGCAAGGTACTCTTCCTTTGTCGTTGGAGCGAGGTAGACAAGCCCAGGGATATTTGCCATCATAGGGATGTCATAGATGCCGAGGTGTGTCACATCATTCATACCATAGATTGATGCTGAGAAAGTCAAAATCGTTGCCGGGTTGCCGTTTACACACAGATCCTGTGACAACTGATCATAGGTCCTCTGGATAAATGTGCTGTATACGCCGTAGACTGGCTTGCCGCCGTTCTTCGCGATACCGGAAGCGAGTGCCACGGCTGTTTCCTCTGCGATTCCGACGTCCACAAACTGACTGCCAGCTTCTTTTCGTTTGTCCTCCGTGAAGCCCATAACGGTCGGGGTTGCAGAGGTGATTGTCACAACGCTTGGATCTTCCTTCATTTTCTTCATCAGATAGTCACAGGTAACACTGGAATAATCTTCCCCGCCGAAATCTGCGATCACCTCGCCGGTCTCGATATCGAACGGCAGATGCCAGTGCCACTCTTCCTTATGTGTTTCGGCGAGCTTGTAGCCTTTTCCTTTCAGGGTACGAATGTGTACCACAACCGGTTTGGTGCTGTCCTTGACGCTCTCAAACGCCTTGATTAACGCCTGAATATCATTTCCCTCATGAACATACACATAGTCAAGTCCCATCGCCTTAAAAAGGTTACATTCCGCCTGTCCGTTTGTCTCACGCAGGAGTTTTAAGTTCTGGTAGAGACCACCGTGGTTTTCGGCGATCGACATATCGTTATCGTTCACGACGATGATCAGGTTGCTCTGCAGTTCGGATGCAAAATCAAGTCCCTCTAACGCTTCACCACCGCTCAAGGAACCATCCCCAATGATTGCAATCACATTTCCGCTCTCGCCTCGCACGTCACGTCCCTTTGCTAGACCGCATGCTAAGCTGATGGATGTCGATGTATGCCCGATTATGAAATGGTCATGGTCGCTTTCCTCCGGGTTGCTGTAGCCGGATACATCATCGTAATGCTCCTCGTAGAGATACGCGTCCTTTCTACCTGTAAGCATCTTGTGTGGGTAGGTCTGATGGGATACATCAAACACGAATTTATCCTTCGGAGATTCAAATACATAGTGCAAAGCAATCGTTGCTTCTACCATACCGAAGTTTGGACCGAAATGTCCGCCGTGGATGCTCGCACGCTTCAAGAGTGCCTGACGCATCTCAGCCGCTAAGCTTGTAAGTTCGTCGTTTGAAAGCTTCTTCACATCCTCTGGACCGTTGATTTTCTCAATGTACATAACGTTTGTTCCTCCTGATTTTTTACTATATTTATCGCACAAAGAAAGGATGAATACTATCTTTATTCATCCTTTCTTTGTCTACTATACAACCTAAACTTAACTTTAGGTCAAGTGAAATTTTAAATAAATTTATTAATCATTACCGGATAATTGCGTTCATAAAAATCCTTCCATATATTCTATGAACGTCAAAAAAATCGTTTATCGAAGTTGCTTCAAAATGTTCTGAAAATAATCCGGAAGGTCTGCATGCCATTCCATGTATTCTCCGGTGATTGGATGCTCGAATCCAAGTACTCCTGCGTGTAATACCTGCCCCTGTGTGGAAAATGGCTTCTGCTTTGGACCGTAGACCGCATCCCCAAGCAACGGATGATTGATGCTTGCCATATGAACACGGATCTGGTGTGTCCGTCCGGTTTCCAGTTCACATTCCACCAGAGAAAAGTTCTGTTTTAAACGTTCAATCACACGGTAATGTGTGACGGCATGTCTGCCGTTTGGATCGATTGCCATTTTCTTGCGGTCGGTTTTGTGTCTGGCAATCGGTTTGTCAATCGTTCCCTCATCTGTAGCAAACTGATTGTAGACGATCGCTGTGTAGACACGGTGGATATCATGCACTTTGAATTTGTCAGACAATACACGGTGCGCCTGATCGCTCTTGCAGGCAACTAAAAGACCGGTTGTATCCATATCGATGCGGTGGACGATTCCCGGCCGTAATACCCCATTGATCGAAGATAAGGAATCCTTACAATGGTACATCAGGGCATTGACGAGTGTTCCGGTTGTATGTCCCGGTGCCGGATGCACAACCATGCCTTTCGGTTTATTGACGACGATAATATCAGGATCCTCGTAGACAATATCGAGAGGAATATCCTCCGGTTCGATGTCTAATTCTTCAGCTTCCGGGATCTCTACTGTGATCGTATCGCCTGCCCGGAGCTTGTAATTCGGTTTGGCAGATTTAACATTTACTGTTATGAAATTATCATCTAAGAGCTTCTGGATATACGAACGCGATTGGTCAGGTATCTGTTCGGTCAGATATTTGTCCAGTCGCGTGCCGATGTCTGTGGAAGCTGTATCAATTGTAAATTCGTAGGTTTCCATATTGTAATATCTTAGTTTTTTTTCGTTTTTAATTCTTCGGAATCGGAGTCTGTTTCTATCGGAGTATCATTTCCGGTCTCCTGTTTATGCCTGGTTGTTTTCTGCTCCGATTTTGAGAATAACGCATCGATTTCGTGGTCGTGATAGTAAAATGCACACAGTAAAATCAATACGATCATGCTGACAGTCACATAAATATCTGCAACATTAAAAATCGGGAAATTGATCAAACGGAAATCAAAAAAATCCACCACATAATGTAAGGAAATACGGTCAATCATATTTCCGATTGCACCGGATACAAGGAATACCAGACAGATGCGAATCGGTGTGAAGCGCCTGTTTTCTGGAATCTTTGCATAGATGCAGGCGCATACAAGCAACACAGCAACGGTCAAAATCAAAAATATCGTTCTGCCATTTTTGAACATGCCCCATGCGATTCCTGTATTCTGAATGTAAGTCAGATGAAATACATTCTTGATTAAAGGGTGTGATTCATATAATGTAAAAGATGTGCGGACGATAAATTTCGTGATCTGATCGAGCGCAACCAGTAAACCGATACAAAGAATCGGTATTATATAGATTTTAAATTTATGTTTAGTATTCATCCTGATATCTTTCCTGTAATTCTTTCAGTGCCAGAAGCATATCTTCTTCGCTTACATCCATGTCGATATAAGCGTGTCCGATTGTCTCTAACAAGATAAATTTGATCTTGCCGCCAATGGCTTTCTTGTCATTTTTTGTATAGGATACGATTGTTGCAAAATCCGCATCGGCTGGCAGTTTTGGTACATGGTATGGCTTCATGCTGTGAAGGATATCGCGCAGCTCTGCCTGTGTAATATTCCCCTTTTTGTAGGAAATGATACTGGCAAGCGCACATCCGATCATGACACATTCTCCATGCAGAAACTCAAAGTTCATGTATTTTTCAATGGCATGTCCCAGGGTGTGTCCAAAATTTAACAGCGCACGTTCACCCTTCTCAGTCGGATCATTTTCAACAACATTTTTCTTTACAACGTTGCTTTCATAGATCATCTCTCCAATCGTAGGAAGGTCAAGCGAAGCAATCTGTGCTTCGTTTTCCTTCAGCTAAA
>DHJV01000060.1:13555-14872 GCA_002404515.1 Lachnospiraceae bacterium UBA4711
TTCCTTCAGCCATGTAAAGTAATTAGCGTTCTTAATCAGACCATGTTTGATGATCTCGCCCATACCGGAACAAAACTGGCGGTTCGATAATGTCTTTAAGACAGACAGATTCATATAGACCAGCTTCGGCATATGGAAAGCACCAACCATGTTCTTATAAGAGTCAAAATCTACTCCGGTCTTACCACCAATGCTGGAATCGACCTGAGACAACAAACTAGTCGGGATCTGGATAAAGTCAATACCGCGCAGATAGGTGGCTGCAGCATATCCGGTCAGATCACCGACCACACCACCACCGAGGGCAATCAGCACATCATTTCGATCGAATTTTTCTTCAATCAGATGGGTGTACAGGTCTCTGACAACATTCAGATTCTTACTTGCCTCGCCTTCCGGAAAGACAAAAGATGTTGTATATGTGCAGGCATCCTGAATAGAAAGCAATATAGCATCCAAATATAAGGATGCTACATGACTTTCGGATACCACACAGATTTTACGGTTACTGTAGCCAAGTTCTTTGATCATACCAGGAAGGGCATCAAAGCTCTCTTCATATACGATATCGTAAATTGGCTTATCATCAAGATGGACAGTTAAATTCTTCATGGTAACTCTTCTTTCTGTATGTAATACGATATTTGATTAGACGAACTCAAAACCATCATCATCGGTCTCGGTATCATTGGCTTCGCCTTCTCCGATCAGTGCTGGTCCATTGTTCTTTTTTGTTTCTACTTCACCTTCAATGCCCTCTGCAGATTCTTCTGCATCTGCAGCATCATTGGACTCTGATAAATGAGATATCGTTGGAATCTCATTAATATCTGCCTCCTTTGGAGCAGGCTCTGGTTTTACTTCTGGCTCCGGCTTTCTTTCTGGCGCTGGAGCAGGCTCTGGTTTTTGTTCAGGCTCTGGACGCGATTCACGCTTTGACTCTGGTGCAGGCTCTGGTTTTGGCTCCGGCTTTGGGGCTTTGGCTGCCTGAGCAGCGGCTTCCCTTGCTTTTTGAACTGCTGCTGCAGCTTCGGAGCTTCCGACGGTTGCCCGTTTCATTTTCTTACGTTCTTCCGCGGAATTGGCAACCTTCAAAGAAGATTTTTTGTCTTCTGAACCCTTGCCCTTTGCATCAAACGGATTATAATCCTTCTGCTCCTTTGGCTTAAATGGATCAACAAAATTTTCACCGGCACTTAACGACTGAGTATATACAGCACTTGTGCTGGTCATATCACCATTGCCATATCCACCGTTAAAACCACCCAGTGTTGATTCATCACGTAACTGGGGATCTCCGGTATAGGCACCGAAGCT
>DHJV01000077.1:0-2297 GCA_002404515.1 Lachnospiraceae bacterium UBA4711
CCGGTCAGGAACCAGCCTTCACCAGTCTGGTTACCAATGGATACGATTGGACGGGCGTATTCTGCCAGCGTCTTGATATGCACTGGTGGGTGGAACCGCTTACTCTTCTTTAATGCACTGACTACCGGATGGCGCAGTGCTTCAAGTGCTGCAATACCAAGATTACCGTTTCGTGCTGATTTCTTAGTTTTTCCAAGATATTCATATTTGTAGTTGTTGTTGTAGAAGCAGTACTGGAAGAAGTCAAGGAAGTCAGGCATAACTGCTTCAGCACCTTCCGCTTCCAAAAGCTCTACCAAATGGTTGTTGGCAGACGGAAGGAACTTGACAAGAATCTCTCCAACAATACCAACACGCGGCTTCTTCACATCCTCATTCAAAGGAATATTGTCGAAGTCTTTGACGATATCATGTACCAGCTTGCTAAAGCCACGACCATTGTTCTCCATACAGCGGATGGCTGCATGCTCCCATTTACGGTGCAGCTTGTTGACAGATCCCTTGACCTTTTCGTATGGACGTGTATGGTAAACTACGCGCATGAACAGATCACCGATTGCAAGTGCCTGCATTGCACATTTGACAGTCTTCATATTCCATACGAAACCGGAGTTTGTCTCAAAACCCTGTACGGACAGTGCAATAACCGGTATCTGTGGATAGCCTGCCTTGGCAAGTGCACGCCGGATAAAGCCAACGTAGTTTGTGGCACGACAGCCACCACCGGTCTGTGTCATGACAAGCGCTAATTTGTTGATATCATATTTGCCGGATAAGATCGCATGCATCATCTGACCGACAACGATCACAGATGGATAACATGCATCGTTATTGACATATTTCAGACCTGTGTCGATTACTTCCTTATTTGCATCCGGAAGAATCTCAATATTTAATCCCATATGCCGCATCGCCGGTGCCAATACATTGAAATGGATTGGAGAGAGCTGTGGAACCAATACGGTATAATCCCTCATGTCTGTTGTGAATTCAACACGGTTGTAATTGCTTGGCATCGGACATGGTGTGAAGTTATGCTTTCTTCTGACATTAACCGCACTGATCAGGGAACGGATACGGATACGTGCCGCACCTAAGTTGCTGACCTCGTCAATTTTTAATACTGTGTAGATCTTGCCGGAGCTTGTCAGGATATCGTTGACACAATCCGTCGTAACAGCATCCAGTCCACAGCCAAACGAGTTCAACTGGATCAGCTCCAGATTCTTGCTGGACTTGACATAGTTTGCAGCCTTGTACAGACGGGAGTGATACATCCACTGGTCAGATACAATCAAAGGACGTTCCACCTCAGCAAGGTGTGAGACAGAATCTTCAGTAAGTACGGCGATATCGTAGGAGTTGATCAGCTCTGGAAGACCGTGGTTGATCTCTGGATCCAGGTGATATGGACGACCGGCAAGCACGATACCGAGTTTATCGGTCTTCTCCAGATAGGCGATTGTCTCTTCCCCCTTCTTCTGGATATCTGCTTTGACAGCATCTGCCTCTGCATAAGCAGCTTCAACCGCTTCGCTGATTTCTTCCTTCGTTACATTTGTATATTTTGAAAATTCACGCAGCAGACGATCCTTCAATGCCTCTTTGTTATCGAGGGCGAGGAACGGACGGATGTAAGTGACATCCGGTGCGGAAACCTCTTCCATATTGTTCTTGATATTTTCTGCGTAGCTCGTTACGATCGGGCAGTTGTAGTGGTTGTTTGCATCCGGTGTCTCGTTACGCTCGTAAGGGATACAAGGATAGAAGATTGTTTTGATTCCCTGTTTCAGCAGCCACATAACATGACCGTGTGAGATCTTTGCCGGATAACATTCCGACTCACTTGGAATAGACTCGATGCCAAGGGTATAGATATCTCTCGATGACTTCGGAGAGAGCAGTACCCGGTAGCCAAGCTTGGTCAGGAATGTAAACCAGAACGGATAGTTCTCATACATGTTCAGGACACGTGGAATACCGATGACACCACGATATGCTTCGCTTTCTGTCAGCGGCTCGTAGGAGAACAACCGGTTGAATTTGTATTCAAATAAGTTTGGCATGTTGTGCTGGTTCTTCTTCAATCCAAGACCACGCTCACAACGGTTACCTGTGATGAACTGTCTGCCACCTGTGAAACGGTTGATCGTAAGGAGACAGTTGTTCGTACATCCCTTACAACGAGCCATCTTTGTCTCATAGGTCAGAGCTTCCATTGCTTCCCTGGAGAGCATAGTCGTCTGGTCGCCTTCCTCGTATCGGTCTCTGGCGATCAGCGCAGCACCGAAAGCACC
>DHJV01000077.1:2335-13182 GCA_002404515.1 Lachnospiraceae bacterium UBA4711
TATGATACCGGCGATGTCCGGACGGATTGCTTCCCTGCCGGAGATAAGCTCAAAGCTTCGAAGAACAGCATCGTTGTAGAAGGTTCCACCCTGTACGACGATATTCTTGCCAAGTGACTTCGGATCGGTCAGCTTGATTACCTTCAAAAGGGCATTCTTAATAACAGAGTAGGCAAGACCGGCAGAGATATCTGCGACGCTTGCACCTTCCTTCTGTGCCTGCTTTACTTTGGAATTCATAAATACAGTACAACGGCTTCCGAGATCAATCGGGCTTTCTGCAAAAAGTGCGATCTTCGCGAAATCTTTTACATCATAATTCAATGACTTGGCAAATGTCTCGATGAAAGAACCACAGCCGGAAGAACATGCTTCGTTCAGCATGACATTGTCGACAACTTCATTTTTGATCTTGATACATTTCATATCCTGACCACCGATATCCAAGATACAGTCAACGTCTGGATCAAAGAATGCTGCGGCAGTGTAATGAGCGATTGTTTCTACCTCGCCATAGTCGAGCATGAGGGCAGATTTAATTAAGGCTTCTCCATATCCGGTTGAACAGCCTGCAACAATCTCCACGCCCTCTGGGAGCTTAGTATAGATGTCTTTCATGGCACGCAGGGTTGTACGAAGCGGACTGCCGTCGTTGTTGCTGTAAAAATCATAGAGCAGACTGCCGTCCGCGGCGACGAGTGCGACCTTGGTTGTTGTGGAACCGGCGTCGACACCGAGGAAACATTTTCCCTTGTAGGTGGCAAGGTCGGAACGCAATACTTTATTTTTCTCCTGCTTTTTGATGAAGGCGTCGTAGTCTTCCTGTGATGCAAAAAGTGGTGGGAGACGGTCGACATCTACAGCAATCTTAAGATCGGCTGTGAGCTTTCCGCTGATTTCATCCAATGTATAGTGTGTCTCTTCCTTCGCCTGGAGTGCTGCACCGACAGCCGCAAACAGATGGGAATGTCCCGGTGCGATAATATGCTCCGGTGTCAGATTCAACGTCCGAACGAACGCTTCCTTGAGCTGATCGAGGAAGTGGAGAGGACCACCTAAAAATGCTACATTTCCTTTGATCGGCTTACCACAGGCAAGACCACTGATCGTCTGGTTAACAACCGCCTGAAAGATAGATGCTGCAAGGTTTGGCTTTGTTGCACCTTCATTGATGAGCGGCTGGATATCGGTCTTTGCGAATACACCACAACGTGCAGCAATCGGGTAGATCGTATCATAGTCCTTCGCGTATGTATTCAGACCGGAAGCGTCTGTCTGCAGCAGCGTTGCCATCTGGTCGATAAAGGAGCCTGTGCCGCCGGCACATACACCGTTCATTCGCTGTTCCACACCATTTGTAAAATAGATGATCTTGGCATCCTCGCCGCCAAGCTCGATAGCTACATCTGTCTGTGGTGCATAGTCTGTCAATGCCTCGGATACACAAACGACCTCCTGTTCAAAAGGTATGTCGATGACCTGTGCCAGTGCAAGTCCACCGGAACCTGTGATAGTAGGAGCAACTTCCAAATTTCCAAGTTCTTTGCTGGCATGCTCCAAAAGTTCCTTCAATGTCTCTTTGATATTTGCAAAGTGACGCTTGTATTCAGAAAATAATATGTTATGTTCTTCGTCGATCACAGCAACCTTGACGGTTGTTGATCCAATATCGATTCCTAATCTCTTCATGTGATGCTTACCTCTTTTTTATTCTTTCCACTTAATTGTACTTTTGCATTTTTCGACATTTGACATTATATAGGAAAGAATCATGAATTTCAACAGGAAAATTGTGAACATTTTCTACCTATTAAGAATAAAATAATCAGAAATGAGTATGGAGATGTGCGGTATGGAGCATGAATGCAAGGGAACGGTACACAAAGTCGTTGCCGGAGATACGCTGTACAAATTATCAAAATTGTACGGCGTTCGCCTGATCGATATCCTGAAAGAGAATCCATATGTCAACGTCTACAACCTGCAGCCGGGGGATGAGATCTGTATTCCAACGGAGGTGTACGAGGAAGAGGAGCGTCGTTATTATACGGCAAAGGCCGGAGAGACACTTGGAAGTTTAGTACGGGAGTTTGATACGGATATTGCAGATCTGATGCAGTATAACCGGGAGCTTTATGATCTGCGGGTGCCGCTTGGAACGATCATCCGAATCCCGCCGGAGAAAGAAGAATAGCTGTTTGACCAGGGCAATGATGATTGAATAACATCTTAGAAAAGTGATCGCCGCGCACAGAGAATACGCGCGTGGCGATTGCTTTTTTTATGTAGATAGGGTATAATGAAGCACGCTGATGCGTGCGTAGGTCATCACGCGTACGCGTGGTGACATGTTATAATATCGAATTGATATGCAAAGCGAAAGTGAGGATAATTTAATTTGAGTTTTTTTGCGAAGTTAGAGAAAAAATTTGGTAAATTTGCAATTCGAAATCTCCCGGTCAAGATCGCGGTTGTGATGGCAATCTCATATGTTTTATGGGCGTTTGTTCCGTCAGTTGCGTACAAACTTGTTTTTTCACCATATGCGATTATGGAGCAGCATCAGTTCTGGAGATTGTTCACGTGGGTATTTTCACCACCGGGAGAACTGGATTTCATTGGGATTCTGATGATTTTCTGCCTGATTCTGTTTGGCCAGCAGATTGAACAGGCGATGGGAACATTTATGTTTAATTTATATATTTTTGGCGCATGGTTCTGGAATACGGTCATCATGTTAGGTATTAGTATTTACTATTATGCATCCGGCTCGATCGCAGGCATGCTGGATATGGGAATCTATGCAATGTATTTCTTTGATTACGGATTGTTCCTGGCATTTGCGTTGATGTATTCCGATGCACGTGTACTGTTTATGTTTTTCATTCCAATCCGTGCAATCTGGATTGCAATTATTGATATGGGACTAATGGCGTTTGAATTTATTCGGACAACTCCCCTGAATCGAGGATCAATTATTGCATACCTTGTGAATTTTTTCATTTTTTACCTGATCATGGGACGGGGTGTCGGCATGCGGAGTTCGAACAGTAAGGCGGCAGCCAGACGAAGGAAACGGGATTACGACCGTCGCGTGGAGAATCTGTCCCGACAGGTAAATGGAGAGGCAGACCGCCGTCACAAGGCACAGCAGATGGGATATCCGTCGAATATTACGAAGCACAAATGTGCGATCTGCGGTAGAACGGAGCGGGATGGCGATGATCTGGAGTTCCGGTTCTGCTCAAAATGTAATGGTAATTATGAGTATTGCAACGAGCATTTATTTACGCACGAACACGTGAAGTAGGAGGAGCCCACACATTCAATACCGGCGAAGACATGCCGCCGGGCGGATGCGATGGGGTGATACCGATAAAAGGAGACTGAAACGATGATAGCAACATGTAAGAAATTAGTGACAGATATACAGAGAGACAAAGATTTAGATAAGAAGCTTCCGGAATATGCGGAACTGCTGAACAGACAGTATAACTGTTATGCAACGGTCAAAGGAAGCATGAATTATTACACGATGAAGGAAGTGTGTGACGAACAGGAAGACAAGAACATGGATGTCTGCAAATATTTCGCGCTTCTGACAGGCTTGTTAGACCGCCATCTGGTTCAGCGTGAGGCAGTGGACGAAGATTCCATGGAAGCAATCGCACAGCTTCGAAGCAATGTAGAGTATAAGATGCATATTCTGACCGCTTATACCGATGCGTATGAGATTTATGAGTATGTGTTAAACCGTGTGGAGGCTGCGGTGCGTGATGAGGTCACTCCGGTCGATGCAAAGGGGCTTTCCGAGAAGATGTTTGCCTATGTGTTTGCGGAGAATGATACGGTTGTTATAAACAGCAAATTACAGCTTTTGATGGCACAGCTTCCGGTTCGTATGACGAAGAATAAGTTCTATGACATCATCAACTCTACACTGAACATCTATGAGGAAGGTGAGACAACCTCTGTCGATGAATTTGTCGACATGCTGCGCAGTGCGGTGCTTTTGAAGAAACCGAAGGGATTTGAAACAGAATATCCATTTTTATATCATGTATATACAGATCTTGCAGATGCAGATTATGCAGCACTTACACTGCCGGAGTTTGAGGATCTGACGAAGCGTCTGAATCAGGCTGCAACGATCATTAACAACGAAGTGTCCGCTTATATGCTGCTGCAGGAGGTCATCAATGATGTCTACACAATCCTTCTTACGATCGATGCAGCATACGAGAAGAACGAAGAAGATGTACCGGGCTATGCAGCAGCAATCCGCATTATCAAGGCGTGTGTAAAGGCAGAGACAATCGACCAGTTACCGGATGAGGTGATGGATGAGTTCTTCACGATTGAGGGTGTGCAGGAGCGTGTATATGAATCTATCGTAATCTTAGAAGCGGTACTTGAGGATATTCGTATTGGTAAGGATAAACAGATCAGCGAATTAGGATTAGAGGATCAGTTTGATAATCTGAATAAGATCAGCAAGCTGCTTTCCACAAGTTTATTTATTGATCTTGATAAGGTTACGGGTAAGGCGGAAACAGCAGACCACGCCTATATTGCAGCAAAGAAAGAGGAACTTGTAAAGGAACTCGGTGAGTTGTTTGCAAGTGTGAAGAAACCGGTTTACCGAAGTATGATGTGTAAGCTTCTGGCAGCGATGCCAATCTTTATGAACACACAGCAGGAGATCCGGGATTATTTTGATTATGTAATTGAGAATTGTAAGGATGACAGTGAACTTATGGCATGTAATAAGCTGATTTCAGAGATGATAGAGGAGTAATCGTGATTTTTTCTGATAAATGTTATACATACAATCTCACAGAGCGAAAACGGGCGCGGATAAAAAAGCGGATTCAAAGGCATAAGACTGCCCGAAATCTGTATGTGATCGTGTTGCCGTTAATACAGGATGGATTGTTGGAGATTTATCCATATAATCAGTTATTACAAAAACCATACAGGAAGATTGATTCCAAAATACAGGTTGTCGGCTTTGCAAGAGGCAAAGAAGCGGCAGAACAGCTCGTTGTACAGATCATACAGGATATGTATGACGAAACTGGGGAAGAATGGAAGGTAGAAGATTTTTTCTTTTGATTGGTAAGGGAGAATCGCAGGTAGGAGTAAGGTAAGAGATGCTGCATGTATTGTTGCTTATTTTGAAAATAATCGGATGGATCCTTCTTGGTATCATAGGATTACTTCTCTTGCTTGTGTTGTTGATCTTATTCTGTCCGATCCGGTATCAGGCAGATGTCTCGTATCAGGGAGGAAAGACATTACAGGCAAAAGCAAAGGTACGATACCTGATCTTGAGTGTACGGGTGCTGTATGACCGGAGCCGGGAGAAAGATAAATTTGAACAGGAGATCCGGGTGCTTTGGTTCCGGCTTGGAAAGAAGAAAGCGGAAGCTGCGGAGCATCTTGTTGATGAGGAACTCGATGATGCATGGGATGATATTGATGTGGACGAGGATGAGCGTGTAATTCACGAGATACCGGCGAAGCCACAGGAGGATACAGCTGATATTTCACAGAAGAAAATAAGTGAATCGGAGAAAGCAAATGAGTCAGGCGATATCGTTGCAGAGATTCCGACGATACCACTTCCGGAGACAGACACAACAGAGGATGATATAGAAACAAAGACAGAGGAAGAATCAGAGGAAACACCAGAACATGAAATTTTCGATCTGGACGAACCAGATGATCTGCCGAAAGAAGAAAAGAAACGATCGGGCAGATTCAAAGTATTGTGTCGTAAGGCGTGGGAGAAGATTAAGAAGATCTGGACATTTATCACGAATCACACACCAGGCAGGGTCGCAGAGCGAGTGACTGACAAAATCGAGAAAAAGACAGCGACTGCAAAGAAAAAGATACGGCGGCTGCAGAAGTTCTGGAACCTGTCGTGTACGGTAAAGACACGAGAATATCTGAAAACATACATTCCGCGGACATTGAAGCATATACTGCCGCGTAAGGTAAAGGGTTATGTGCATTACGGCATGGATGAGCCATACAAGACCGGACAGGTGACTGGATATTTAAGCTTACTGCCGTTTGTATATCAAAAGGGGCTGTCAATGCAGCCGGATTTTGAGCAGAAGGTATTGGAACTGGATGTGAAGCTGAAAGGCAGAATCCAGCCTGGCTATCTGCTAAGAATCGTATTGAATCGGAATATCTGGCGGACGATCAAGGTCGCTAAGAAAGTAATGAATCAGTAGAAGATAATATAAGAAATTGGAGGTATTAAGAGATGGCAAATGATTTTAATCAGACAGTTGGTTCTTTATTTCAGGGGATGGATTCCCTGCTTACAACGAAGACAGTTGTCGGTGAGCCAACGAAGGTAGGCGATACAATTATTTTACCATTGGTGGATGTGAATTTCGGCGTGGCTGCCGGGGCATTTGGCAAAAACGGTGGTTCTAATTCTGCCGGAGGTGGAATGGGCGGTAAGATGTCACCGACTGCGGTACTTGTGATCCAGAACGGACATGCGAAAATGATTCCGGTCAAGCAGGGCGACACAGTAAGCAAGGTAATCGATATGATCCCGGAGGTTGTCGATAAGATTGCAACAGCCATGGGCAAGAAGACAGATGTGGATATTGACAGCCCGGAAATTAAAGAAGCGATTGATCAGGCAAGTGAGAATAACTAGGATTTGAACGAAATTACGTCTTTTCACTCCATTTGTCTCATAGTATGTAATAGAAAAAATATGTGAAGAGGCGGCATTGAAGGCATTATTTGGGTATTCGATTTTATTTATGGCGATTGGCATGATACTTTCGTATTTTGTCAGTGGTTTTTGTGAGTTTGTTTTAGTGACGGCGATGCTTATCTTGGCATATGTATTGCTGTGCTTTGATTGTTAACAGGAGGCACAAGTGGCAGAAGAAAAACAGAAGGCATTGATTGAACTTCTGAGAGGACATAAGGTATATTTACAGACACATAATTTCCCCGACCCGGATGCAATATCAAGCTCATTTGGATTGAAACGGTATCTGGAGCATTACGGAATTACATCGAAGATCTGTTATGTTGGAAGTATCGACCGGTTCAATACGAGAAAAATGATGGATACATTTGGAATCGAGATTTATTCGTATGATGATATCCCGGACATGCAGGCAGAGGACTATATTGTGCATGTCGACTGTCAGAAGCCGAATGCAAATACGACAGATCTGCCGGGCGATGAGGTGGCGTGTGTCGACCATCATCCGGTGTTTGTGAAGACAGAGGATTACAAGTACGAGGATATCCGGATTGTCGGTGCATGTGCCAGCATTGTTGCGTCGTATTTTCAGACAAGCGGAGTACCGATGGATGAGGATGTGGCAACGGCATTAGCCTATGGAATCAAGATGGATACGGCGGATTTTGTGCGTGGAACAACCGCGTTTGATATGGATATGATGGCATATCTGTTCGATTATATTAATGCAGATAAATTGAACAGTATGTATAACTCCACAATTGAATTTCAGGATCTGAAGGCGTATGGTGCGGCAATCGAGCATATCGAGGTGTTTGATTATGTCGGATTCACTTATATTCCGTTTGAATGTCCGAGTTCGCTGGTTGCGATTATATCGGATTTTATTTTATCATTAGACGTAGTGGATGTAGCAATAGTCTATTCAGTCAATTCAGATGGCATTAAGTTCTCTGTGCGGAGTGAGCGGGCGGATGTCGATGCCGGAAAGTTGATCTATCAGGCACTGGATGGGATCGGCTCCGGTGGTGGACATGCTGCGATGGCAGGCGGGTTTGTCAGCCATGAAGCACTGAATAAGATTGGCAGAGACTATGACCGGAAATTAAAAGAATTATTTATGAAGACGATTCGTAAGAATAGAGGTGTGTAACATGAACGGGAGTACAGATATGAGTATGGAGCTTCTGATGAACTCCGACAACCCAGAAAAGGTACTGCAGACGATGCAGCCATTTATAGAGTTGATGATGCATTATGAGTGTGCGTTGATGGAGATTGAGACAAAGCTGAAGGTGTTAAATACCGAGTTTGCATCACAGTATAATCGAAATCCGTTTGAGTCAATCCGTTGCAGATTGAAAAAACCGCTCAGCATCGTGGAGAAGATGAAACGAAAAGGACTTGAGATCTCGATTGAGAATATTGAGGAGAATCTGACCGATATCGCAGGAGTAAGAGTAATCTGTTCCTTCCCGGAGGATATCTATACGGTATCAGAGCTTCTGACAAAGCAGGATGATATCCGGGTTGTGTGTGTCAAGGATTACATACGGAATCCGAAGCCAAACGGATACCGCAGTCTGCATCTGATCGTGGAGATTCCGATTTTCTTATCCAATGAGAAAAAATACATGAAGGTCGAAGTGCAGTTCCGGACGATCGCGATGGATTTCTGGGCGAGTCTTGACCATAAGCTCAAGTATAAGAAAGACAATCTGAAGCATCCGGAGATTATTGCGAAGGAATTGAAGAAGTGCGCAGACACGATTACCGCGATGGACTATAAAATGCAGGAAATCCGGAGTCTGCTGGAATAATACAGTGATTGTAATTTGAATTATCAAAGAGATGCAGGCAGGACAGGAGGCAGAAAAATGGCAAAACAGGTTTGGAAACCGGGAAATATGTTATATCCGGTGCCGGCGGTTATGGTGACAACCGGGGATGGAAATGGAACAGATGATATCATCACAATTGCATGGACAGGAACGATCAATTCCGATCCACCGATGGTATCAATATCCGTTCGAAAGTCAAGATATTCACATGAGTTACTCACAAAAAATGGAGAGTTTGTCATCAATTTAGTGACAAAGGATCTGTGCTATGCGATGGACTATTGTGGTGTGAAATCGGGCAGAGATGTAGATAAATTCGCGGAAATGAAGCTGACGAAGGGCAAGGCGCAGACGGTGTCGGTTCCGGTCATTGAAGAAAGCCCGGTCAATATCGAGTGTAAGGTCACACAGGTGATTGAGCTTGGTTCCCATGATATGTTCTTAGCTGAGGTAACAGCTGTACTTGCGGATGAAAAATATATGGATGAGACTGGAAAGTTCGATCTGAATAAGACCGATCTGATTGCATATTCCCACGGACAGTATTTTACGCTTGGCGATTATGTCGGCAAATTCGGATACAGCGTACAGAAAAAGAAATAATCATGAATTAAAAATAGTAATACCTATCATAGAAAAGAACATTTGCAGCGTTCACAAAAGTTTCAGACTTTGTTCGTTGACAGATGTTCTTTTCTTTTATAATATGAAACTGGCCAGCGCCCTTGGAGAAGAAGGGAGCAAATATGTTTAGTAAAGTAAAAAGCTGTGCGGTTCACGGTGTGGACGGACGAATGATTGATGTGGAGGCAGATGTGAATGATGGTCTGCCTGTGTTTACTATGGTTGGATATCTGTCGTCGTCTGTTCGGGAGGCATCGGAACGCGTGCGGACTGCGCTTAAGAATTCTGGTTTTCATTTGCCACCGAAGCGCATCACGATCAATTTATCCCCGGCAGATATGAGAAAAGATGGTTCTGGATATGATTTGGCGATTGCAGCCGCGGTACTGTTGTCGCTCGGTATTACGGCTGAATTACCGATGAATCAGATGTTGGTATTAGGAGAACTGAGCCTGGACGGATCTGTCAAAGCGATTCCGGGTGTTCTTCCTATGGTCATCTGCGCCAGAGAAGAAGGTATGACAGGCTGCATTGTCCCGAAAGAGAATGTGCAGGAAGCTGCTTTGGTGCAGGGAATATCGGTTATAGGCGTTTCGAGCCTGCAGGAGACCATGGAGTATATCCAGGGAATAAAAGAAATTGCGCATACGAATGTCACGCAACCGGCTGGAGAGGCATCCGAATATATGTATGATATTGATTTCTCAGATGTGGTTGGACAGGAAAGCATCAAACGGGGGATGGAGATTGCAGCGGCTGGGTTCCATAATGTATTGCTGACCGGGGCAGCTGGTGCGGGCAAATCCATGCTCGCGAAGCGGCTGCCGACGATCCTGCCCCGGATGAGCTTCGAAGAAAGTCTGGAGGTGACAAAGATATACAGTGTCGGAGGGATGCTTCCGCCGGAAGGGGGACTGATCCACAGGCGCCCGTTCCGTGCACCGCATCATACAATCTCTGAATATGCACTGATCGGTGGCGGCAGAGTCCCGACGCCGGGAGAAGTAAGCTTCGCCCATTATGGTGTGCTGTTTCTGGATGAGCTTCCGGAGTTTTCCAAACCGGTATTAGAAGTGCTGCGCCAGCCATTAGAAGACCGGCGGATCCGGATATCGAGAGTACAGGCATCGTATGAATTCCCGGCAGATTTTATGTTTGTGGCGGCGATGAATCCATGTCCTTGTGGAAACTACCTGGATTATCGGAAATGCAGCTGCACCGAACAGCAGATTCGTCGTTATCAAAGTAAGGTAAGCGGACCATTGCTCGACCGGATCGATATCCGGATGGAAGTGAAAGGGGTAAAACAAGAGGCACTTTTTTCCAAACAGAAAACGGAATCTTCGAAGACAATCCGGACACGTGTGGAGCAGGCAAGACAGATGCAGAAGGAACGGTTTGCCGGAACCGGACTGTTGTTCAATTCACAGCTTGATGGAAAGAATCTGGAGGAATATATCACGTTATCGGAAGAGGGAAAACGGTTGGTACTTCAGTTATTTGAAGAACAGCAATTGTCCGTCCGGGGTGTTCACCGGGTCTTAAAGCTTGCCCGCACGATTGCCGATCTGGCTGGCAGCGAAGAGATTGGATATGTGCATTTGCAGGAGGCAGCATTTTACCGCAATCAG
>DHJV01000077.1:13221-14646 GCA_002404515.1 Lachnospiraceae bacterium UBA4711
ATCAGGATGTATTTGCAAAGGAGGTTTTGTATGGAAACTAAAAGTGCGATGGCAAGGCTTTGGCTATATGGGAATCATGAGATATTATCAAAAGTAAAATATTATCTGATCCTACAGTATGGAACGGTAGAACAGGCTATGGAGCAATCAGTACCGGAGCTTGAAAAGGAACTGGCAAAGCAATTTGAACCGGCTGAATATCAGACACTTTTACTTCGCAAAAATACAAATTATCTGGATGAAGTATACGGACGATTAAAGGAACGAAATATCCAGATCTTATATCCGGGACATGCACTATACCCAGAGAAGCTTACAAATATCTATGATAAACCGGAGATTTTATTTGCGCGTGGCAAAATCCGGGAGAGCATTAATTATTACAATCAATCGGTTGCGATTGTGGGTGCGCGGAATGCAGATACATATAGCCGGGAGACAACCCGTGTGTTCGCAAGGGAGCTTGCGAAGGCTGGAATCCAGATCGTGAGTGGACTGGCAAGAGGCATCGATGGACAGGCGCACCGCGGCTGCCTGGAGGCGGACGGCTATACGATCGCAGTGCTTGGCTGTGGAATCAATGTAACATATCCGCGTGAGAATATTGAATTATTTGCACAGATTGAAGAACGAGGATTGATTCTGTCCGAATATTGTCTGGACGTACCGCCGCTTGCGTTTCAGTTTCCGCTCAGAAACCGGATCATCAGTGGACTGTCGGATGGTGTTTTAGTGGCGTGTGCCAAGAAGAAAAGCGGTTCTTTGATCACAGTGGATCATGCATTAGAGCAGGGAAAACAGGTGTATGCCCTGCCGGGCAGAGTGTTGGATGCATTCAGTGAGGGCACAAATCATCTGATTCAGATGGGCGCCATGTGTGTGACAAGACCGAAGGATATCCTGCTAGATCTGTGGGGAGAGGAACGCCTGAATACGGATGATGTTAGCGGAGCCACATCCGGTAGTGCTGAAAAGCAAAGTGAAACACGGGATAACCTGACAGCGACTGAGCAAATCGTGTATGACCTTCTCAGCTTAGATCCGGTGCATGTAGATGATGTGATCGCACAGGCAAGACTTGGAGTATCGACAACAATCAGTGTGTTGTATGAACTGGAGCGGAGAAACGTGATCAAGCAGCCGGTGCGAGGGTATTATATATGGAGTTTGTGAAGAATGATTGGAATAAAAAAGAAATGTAGTAACCCGCTTGAGCGATAATGCTGTACGGCACAAAACCACATTTCTTAAAAGCAAGATTACTATTGATTAGCTCCGTTGTCAAGATAAAATATTCATGATAAAATCAAAAAAATACTTGAAAGCAGTTTGATCATGTTAAAAGGTTATGAAGATGCAATTAATTATTTGCTGTAATAGGTGGTGATATTTTTTGAAAAATGAAATTGTTTTATTTACAGATGG
>DHJV01000077.1:14691-14921 GCA_002404515.1 Lachnospiraceae bacterium UBA4711
GAAGTTGAGTTAAGTCCAGAATTGGAAACAGTTTGGCTGACCCAGAAACAAATGGGAGAATTGTTTGAAGTAAAACAGGCAACATTAAGTGAACATATCAATAATATTATATCGTCAGGCGAGTTGGATGAGACTTCTATCGGTTTTTCCGATAAAAGTTCTGGAGGACGAAAACCTAAAATATATAATCTTGATATGATACTATCGGTGGGATATCGTGTTAATTCAAA
>DHJV01000146.1:0-3072 GCA_002404515.1 Lachnospiraceae bacterium UBA4711
AGCCCCAGCCCATCCGCTACCTTCTTGAACTCTGCTGGCAACGGATCAGTAATTTCCGGGATATCCGGCAACACAAGTCTGCCCGCATGCAGTAATTGATGGTTCAAATGGTATCGTTCACGCAGCTTCCGGTTTACTGCCGGATTGCCGTATTTCGTATCGCCAGCCATTGGATAGCCGAGTGACTGCAGATGCGCACGGATCTGGTGCGATTTTCCGGTGAAAAGCTGTACCTGTAATAAGGTAAAGCCATTTTTTACGCAAAGCGGTGTAAATGCAGTCTCGATCATCGACGCACCGGGACTGGCGGTTTTCTGAATGTTAGACTCGTTCTTCTTTGTATCCTTCACGATGTAGGCTGTTTCGTGGATGCTCTGTTTCATCTCTCCGGCTACGATCGTGTAGTAATATTTTTCACATGTATGCCCCTTTAATATACGGGCTAAGGACTGGCTGCCCTTTAAAGAGATTCCGGCAAGGATAATACCAGAGGTGTTACGGTCTAAGCGGTTGCTGATTGACGGATGAAATGTCTCTAACTGTTTCTTGTTGAGAATCCGCATGGAAAGGCAATAATCAATGATTGCTTCGTTGATGGAGTAATCATCCTTTTGCGCTTTCTGTGATAAAACACCGGCGGGCTTGTGCACCGCTAAGATATCCGAATCCTGATAGAGAATCTGGAGCGTGATACCCAGTTCCTGTTTGGATATTCCAGTATCATGCTGTTTCATATTATTTAAATGCGTTTTTCCAGTATTCACAACACGGAACTTCTCGATCGTCTCATCCGCCAGAAATACTTTGATCACATCGCCACATTCCAGGATCTCATCACCGGAAGCTTTTTTTCCGTTCCGGGTGATGTTCTTCTTGCGAAGCATCTTGTAGATAAAGGAAGAAGGTGCCTGATTCAGATATTTCATCATGTATTTATTTAAGCGCTGTCCGGCTTCCAAGTCCGTGATGGTAAGCTCCTGCATATCCGGTTTCCTCCTTGCTTTCCTACTGTAACATAGCTTGTATTGTAGTTGCTCATTCAATTTCTACACACAGAATGTCAGTATCTGCTCCCGCATGTATTTATCAATCAGTTTCGTTTTATCGTTCGGCTCGTCGATACTATGGATCTTCTTTGCAAACGTATTCACATCCGTGTACAGGTGAACAATGTATTTGTACTTGCTGTTTGCAAGTGCCTGCTGCATAAATGTCTCGTATTCCTTCTTCTCTTCCTTGAAATGCTTATCTAACACAAGCGCGTACACACTTCCGTTCCGCACACAGACAGCATCGTAGAAATGCATGCCTTCGGTCTGGGTGATCACAAGATCGTAGATCATGTCTGTCTCGTCGGTCTGTCCGTGTACCGTATCATAAATCTCCTGCGGCATCGTCTGGAACTTCGCACACATAATGTATGCAATCAGGAACTTCGCAAACGGCAGTACAAGAAGAATCGCGAACACAATACCGACACGTCCGGTGTCACCAAATGCAAGCAGCATGGAAAGAATGATCGAGGCAATCATGATTGCAAGAATCAGTGTCACGATCAGCTTCCCTTTTTTATAGTAGTTAATATAGCCATACTGGCCTTTTGCTTTCTTCTTCATGAAATAAGTCTGTCCTTTATCTAAGATAGTCAGTGTATAAATGGTACGATCCAGCCATGCGGAACGATCTTGGTTGCCACACGAAATGCTTTCATGACAAATCCATAGGTGGAAACGGTTTTACCCTTCTTTGCATCTTTCAGGGCAAGCGCAACGACATTCTTCGCATTGGCACGTAAGATCACCTTATAGCCCTTGGTCTTCGTATAGCTTTCTGCAATATCAAAGAATTCCGTATTGACAGGGCCCGGACAAACCGCCGTTACCGTGATGCCATGTTTTTTCAGCTCCTGATGCAGCGCTCTGGAGAATGAAAGCACATACGATTTGCTTGCAGCATAGACTGCGAAGTTTGGCTGCGGCATAAATGCAGCGGAGCTTGCAATATTGATGATGTTGGAACGCTTCGCCATGTACGGAAGGGAAATCTTCGTCATGCGTGTCAGGGATTCACAGTTTAACCGGACTTCACCTGCCTGATCTTCCTCGGAGATCTGCTCGACATAGCCCATCTTTCCGTATCCGGCGGCATTTATAAGTACACGGATCTGCGGATGGAATTTCTGAAGCATTTCTTCGTAAGTACCAACGGCATCCCGGTCACACAGATCAATCGGAATTGTCCGCACATGTACCCCATGCAGGGATTCCTTTAATTCGTTCAACCGTTCTTCTCTTCGCGCAATCAGCCAGATCTCGTCGAGTGTGACAAAATGCTGGTTGATCTGCTTGGCGAACTCTCTTCCCAAACCGGAAGATGCGCCTGTGATCACTGCTATTTTCATGACATCAACCTCCATCCAGGTAAATATTTGTTTTTCAAAACACCTTGGTTTGCTTTACCGAAGCCAAGTGGATATCCATCGACACAGACTAATACATAACCGTTTTTGACAGATGCATCATCGAAATCAATCGTCTCGCCCTTCAAATATTTGATGACCTTTGCATCATCAGCAGAAAGATTCAGACAGTTATCAAACTCTTCCTTCGTGAGAGCCATTGCAAGTGACTGACTCGGCTCGAAGCGGTTCTTCTTGATCTCACCGACATACAAGCCGCAACGTAAGATCCGGAGTCCGCGGACCGTCGGGAAGCTTTCTGGTATGTAATAGAGTTTATCCCCCGATATCTCAAACCGTTCCGGATGAAACTCGTGCGTCGTATGCGATAAAAATTCGATGACAGAATCCGGCAGCTTTGCACGCCTGACCGGGTAATCTCCATAATTGGCACGGTTATCCCGCTCACCCTGTTTCCTGACAAGGCATACAAAATGTCCCTCGCCCTCGATCTTGTGCGGCCAGAGTCTGGCACAGCGCGTCAGTGTTTCATTTCCGGTATTGCCCCATTCCGGATGTCCGTGGTCAAAGCCCTCATACGGGTGGAAATCCACCAGTTCCAGACGATCATCCAAAGAAAGCAGATATTCGATGGACTGC
Organism: Lachnospiraceae bacterium UBA4711; assembly: GCA_002404515.1. Taxonomy (GTDB): domain Bacteria; phylum Bacillota; class Clostridia; order Lachnospirales; family Lachnospiraceae; genus Coprococcus_C. The sequence continues at coordinate 3,059 of DHJV01000146.1, forward strand.
TCATTTTCAAGGGG
>DHJV01000146.1:3144-12121 GCA_002404515.1 Lachnospiraceae bacterium UBA4711
CCAGGTTTTAGCATCGTGACGACCTGCTCCAAGATGCTTCGTTGCAGATCGGCAAACAGTTGATTGCCGTTATTCTCCCATGCAGTGATCATAGATACGGATTTGCGGAACATGCCTTCTCCGGAGCATGGTGCATCGATCAGAATCTTATCAAAATATTCGTGGAAACGTTCGGCTAATTTGTAAGGTGCTTCGCTGATGATCAGCGCATTCTCCACGCCAAAGACCTCTAAGTTCTTCAGTAATGCTTTCGCGCGCGAAGCACTGATATCGTTCGATACAAGCAGACCGGTTCCGTGTAATTTCGCCGCAAGCTCGGTTGATTTGCCGCCCGGTGCGGCACAGATATCAAGCACACGGTCTCCTGCTTCCACAGGCAGTACATTTGCCGGTGTCATGGCAGAAGGCTCCTGAATATAGTAAAGCCCTGCAAAATAATATGGATGCTTGGATGGTTTATCCAAGGTCTCGTCGTAGTAAAATCCATTTTCACACCATGGAACCGGGCGCAGATGAAATGGATTGATCTTCAGAAACTCTTCCACTGAAATCTTCATCGTGTTGATGCGGATGCCGTGATACATCGGCTGATCGAGGCACGCCGCATACGAATCATAATCGTCCTGCAGAAGTGTTCGCATATTCTGTTCAAAAGTAATCGGTAATTCCATGTTATAGTAGCCCTTTCGTGCCTGCATCGACATACGCGCGGACGAAGATGCCGTCCTCGCGGTATTCCTCTTCTAACAGATTGCCTGATTTGCGGATCTGCTGGATCACACCTGCCTTGGTGTATGGAATCGTCTGTTCGATATAAATGCGGCTCTGGTTGATAATTTCTGCAAGAATATCCGTAATCTTCTCAAATCCGGTCTCCTGCTTGGCAGAAATATATAAGGTATGATCTGCCTGAAAATCTTTGACAGCCGGGATTTCGTCCACTTTGTCTGTCTTGTTAAATAATGTGACAACTGGCTTATCCTTCACCCCTAACTCCCGTAACGTATCGTACACAGTTAAAATATGCAGATCTGCCTGTGGATTTGAGATATCAACGACATGCAGGATAATATCGGCAAACTTCGCTTCTTCTAACGTCGAGCGGAATGCGTCAATCAGATGATGCGGCAGCTTGCGGATAAACCCTACCGTATCCGTCAGGATGATTTCCTGTCCGTTCGGCAGCTTATAGTTCCGGGAGGTTGGATCAAGTGTTGCAAACAGCTTATCCTCCTCTAAGACACCAGCCTGCGTCATGTGATTCAACAAGGTTGACTTGCCGGCGTTCGTATAACCGACGATCGATACGATCGGAATATGGCTGTTCAGACGCTGTTTGCGCATCACTTCGCGGTGTGCAATGTCATCCTTTAAGTCACTGGAGAGCTTCGCTATCCGTTCCCGGACGATCCGGCGGTCAACTTCAAGCTTCTTCTCGCCGGGACCTCTCGTACCGATACCGCCACCGAGACGGGATAATACCTGTCCCATGCCGATCAGACGGTTGCTGCGGTATTTGAGCTGTGCCAGCTCTACCTGAAGCTTACCTTCGCGGGTTGTTGCGTGTTTTGCGAAAATATCCAGGATTACCATCGTACGGTCCATGACCTTTGTATCTAATTCCTGCTCCAGATTCTTCATCTGGATGGGAGATAATTCATCATCACACACAACGCCGGTTGCACCAAGACGCTCCACCATGTCTCGAAGCTCCTCGACTTTTCCGCTTCCTAGATAGGTTGCTTTTTCGATGGTATCTTTATTCTGGATCATGCGTCCAAGTGTCTCGGCACCGGCAGTTGCTGCCAGCTCCTCCAATTCATCCAGATTGGCTGGAACCTGTTCCCCATTATCCAGATCAACCGCAAACAGAATGACCTTTTCAATTTCTTCTTTGTTCTCGTACATAGAATATCCTTTTAGTTTACATAAATAAATTATTGTTACTCTGACACGCTGGAATTCTCCGGCTCAGAATACAGGTGATAACGATCATTGACAGGAACTTCATTTACATTCACACGGGTATCCAGATAGGCATATAGATCCTGTCCTTTCTGATCTTCCGGATATCTGGCAATATAGGAAGTGGCACGTGAAAATGCTTCGGTATAGTTTTGCAGTTCTTTATAGCACATGATCTCTGCATATAAAATCTCCTGCAGATAGTTACTGTCTCCAGCAGATTCGCCCTGTGCCAGATAAGTTAACGCCTGATTATAGTCTTTGGTTTCATAATAATAGGATGCATATTTATAATTCACATATGCATCAATTCCATGATAGTTTGCGTAGATATCCAGATACTCTTTCATCTTATCGTAGCTTTTCTGGTTTTCATAACAGATGGCTGCATAGATGCTGATATCTTTATGCCCGTTTTCCACTGCCTTTGTGAAAGTCGCGACAGTTGAAACATAATCTCCGCGCTGATAATTGCCAAGTGCATGAGAAAGATCTGACAGATAGGAAAGCTGTTCCTTGTCGTATTTGGAAGCCGGGTATTTTTTCTGGATATCCAGATAGGTCAGCTCCGCATCGGAAAACAGTTGGAGCTGCATCATGCAGTCCGCTTCATACAGCAGGATATCGACATTGATGGAGTCTGAAAACCATTGTTTTTCTGCATAAGCTTCCTTGAATTTGTCCAAAGCTTCCTGATAGTTTCCCGCTTCATAGAGAGAAACCGCTTCCTTGCGGATGCTTTTTTTGTGTGAAAATATATTTACACACACAATGATAAATGCAAGGAGCATGACGCCAAGACAGATCAGGTGGAAACGGCGGACGCGCCGCTTTCGTTCCCGTCTGCGGCGTGCCATCTCCCGTTCGTATGGTCCTTTTTTCATATGTTTATCTGGTTTACTCATATACTTTTTATCTTTCTATATTCTAATTTAAAATATCCAATGGATTTTCGCTTGTTGCTTCCGTTGTTGCTTCCGTTGTTGCTTCCGTTGTCGCTTCGGTTGTTGCGCCAGGATCTTCGGCTGTCACAGCGGTTGGATCAACTGCTGGTGTCGCAGAGGTTGCAGTTGCTGTGGATACGGAACCACCGTTTACCAGAGTATAAAACTCTTCCAGTGTCAGGTTGTTCGTTGTCATAAATACAGCCGCATCTCTTCCGACATAACGGAAATGCCAAGGCTCAAAATTATGTCCTGTAATGCTTTCCTTGCCTTCCGGATAACGGACGATGAAGCCGAAAGAAGAACAATTCTGCATCAGCCACTGGTTCGTTGGAAGCTGCGATACAACTGCCGGATCTAACTCTGCAACATCATGCGCTGTTACGTCAAATGCAAGACCGGTTGCGTATTCTCCACTGCCTTCGGTGTCGGCGCTGATATAGCCACCCTTGATCGTATACTCACTTCCGGCAGCGTTACATGCCTCCAGCATTGCAAGCAGGTCGTTGTAGATGCGTTCATCTACGATATAACCACTGTTCAGTGTATGCTGTTCAAAGGTATATCCATCCGGGATCGGATTTGTATCATTGACAAGCATCAGGTAATCCGGATTGTTCTGATAGATATAGGTTGCCTGTTCACGCAGAACTGCCTGCGGATCAACTTCTTCCGTTGTGGAAGCCTCGCTGGTTGCTTCGGTAGTCGTAGCGGTGGTATCCTTTTTCTTACCAGAGATTCCGTGAATCAGCAGAATCAGCAAGATAATAAAGATCACAACGCCCAGCACGGTGTAAAACAGCAAACTGTAATCGCCCGCCTTCATATGTTTTTTCACTCTGCGGATATGTCTGCGGATAATCTTGTAAAGTCTGCGGAACAGCTTTTTCAGATGCTTATAGACAAACTTTGCAAATACCCCAATGTAGTGAAACAAATATGCAAAAAATAATCCTATGCCCTGAAAAAATACTTTTGCATATTTTTTAATGTTTTCCCAAACTTCGTTTTTTTCCATAAGTACCCTCCCATTTTTATAAGATGTCAATGTATTCTCCTGCTAATGCTTTATTCATGCTTCGCACGGCGCAGAACTTTCCGCACATCGAGCATGTATCTTCATGCTCCGGACTTCTGTCTGCACGGATGGCTTTGGCAGTTTCGGGATCTAATGCACACTCCCACTGCTTGTCCCAGTCTAATACACGACGGGCATCTGCCATTTTATCATCGATATCACGTGCTCCGCGCACGCCCTTTGCGATATCGGCTGCATGTGCGGCAATCTTCGATGCGATGATTCCCTGCTTGACATCATCGACATTTGGCAATGCCAGATGCTCTGCGGGTGTTACATAGCATAAGAAAGCGGCGCCTGCCTGTGCGGCGATCGCACCACCGATGGCGGCGGTAATATGGTCATAGCCCGGTGCAATATCCGTAACCAATGGTCCTAATACATAGAAAGGTGCGCCGTGGCAAAGGCGTTTTTCAATCTTCATGTTGGCAGCGATTTCTGTCAATACCATATGGCCCGGGCCTTCAATCATGACTTGTACATTGTGTTCCCAAGCCCGTTTCGTCAATTCGCCGAGCGTAATCAATTCTTCAATCTGAGCAGCGTCTGTCGAGTCATGTGTACAGCCAGGACGGCAGGCATCGCCAAGGCTCAGCGTAACGTCATATTTTTCACAAATATCCAGCAAACGGTCGTACTGTTCATAGAACGGGTTTTCCTGGTTGTTCATTTCCATCCAGGCAAACAGCAGCGAACCGCCGCGGGATACGACATTGGTCAGACGCGGGTTGCGTTTGATGCGTTCTGCAGTCTTGCGGTTCATGCCGCAGTGAATGGTCATGAAATCTACGCCGTCTTCTGCATGCTGTTCGACAACAGAGAAAAATTCATCAGCCGTAATATCTTTCAAGTCTTTATCCAGCATACCAACAGCATCATACATCGGAACCGTGCCAATCATAGCCGTAGACATACCTACGAGTTTGCGGCGGAATTCCCGTGTTTTTCCAAAGTTACTCAAATCCATGATAGCTTCGGCTTTCATGTTGATTGCATTCTGTACTTTTTCCAATTCTTCTTCGTGGTTGTTGTGTTCCGGAGAAACGCCGAGGTTGACGTTGATTTTGGTGCGGCAGTCCTGGCCGACAGCTTCCGGAGACAAGCTCGTGTGCAGTTTATTGGCAGGAATAGCTACTTTGCCTTCTGCAATCAGCTGCATCAATTTTTTCATCGGCATTTTTTCTTTTTCTGCGACAATTTTCATCTGCGGCGTAACAATCCCCTTACGGGCAGCATCCATTTGTGTTGTGTAATCCATGAGTAAAATCCTCCTAACCATAAAAACAACATAGCAACAAAAAGAACATAAAAAAAGCTCACCCTCACAGGCAAGCTTCATGCACTGTCAGCTTCCCTACGTCGGCATTATCCGAATCAGGTAAAAAAGGGACCAGTGCCAATCCAAACACTATCTCAGCCATACAGCGCCCCTAGCTTTATATTCTCTTTATGTCCATTATAGTACATATTGCATCATAATGCAACTCATACGCCCTGTACGGAAATGGTTTAGCAGCAATCTACGCGGTACTGCACGGCTTCATCATAGGGCAGGATGGCAACTGAAAACGGCAAGGACTGCAGGATATCTCGTGTCATCGCTGCCGTATCCGCCGTAGTCCGTACAAAGCCTACGCCGGCTTTGCCGTCCAGTGCCGTAACGACGCCCAAGTATTCATAGCCTTCTATAATGCGTGTGACAAACGTCATTTCACTGGGCGGAATGCGAAAATACACCCATTCCGGATCAAGCATGGCGGGCCACCTCCCGGCGCATCATGCTGTAAGGTTCCAGCGGCGTATCCATATATATGCCTACCAGCTGCTGGGGATGACGTGCTGCATCCAAGTCCTGCCCGTTGTCATCGACAATTCGCTGAATCGTATGCTGAACCAGCGTGCCTTTAGGCTGCAAAAATTCTACGGTCTGCCCCAGTTTAAAATAGTTGCGCTGTTCTATCCAGGCAATATGCCGCTCTGCATCATAAGACCGAACCATGCCGATAAATTCATGCGTCTGCGTATTGCTGGAATGGCTGTACACCTGGTCAGCTTCAGTCGGGCGCGATACGGAAAAGCCGCGCGTATAAGGACGGTGCGAAATTTTTTCCAGCTCGGCGACCCATTCCGGCAGTACACGGAAATGCTGGGGATCTCTTTCATAGGCATCCAGTGCCTGTCTGTATACTTTAACGACTGTGGCAACATAGTGTGCGCTCTTCATCCGGCCTTCAATTTTCAAACTGCTAAGGCCTGCCTGATATAAATCAGGAATATACGGCAGCAGGCACAAATCCTTGGAATTGAAGATGTACGTTCCCCGTTCATCTTCTACGACAGGAAAATACTGTCCCGGCCGTTTTTCTTCGACGACATTGTATTTAAAGCGGCAGCACTGCACGCACTGGCCGCGGTTGGAATCCCGGTTCTGCGTAAAATAGTTGCTGAGAAGGCAGCGGCCTGAATAGGAAATACACATTGCACCATGAACAAAACCTTCCAATTCAACAGGCACTGCATCATGAATTTCTTTTATATCTTTCAGACTCACTTCTCTAGCCATGACGACCCGTTTGGCTCCATTATCATACCAAAATTTAGCCGACGCCCAGTTTGTCGTGTTGGCCTGCGTCGAAATATGAATCGGCAAATCCGGTACGACTTGCCGGGCAATGCTGAAAATTCCCGGGTCAGCAATTAAGATGGCATCCGCATGAATATCATACAAATACCTCAAATAATCAGGCAGTCCTTTTAAATCTGCATTGTGCGGGAAAATATTCACGGTGACGTGGACTCGTTTTCCCAGCGAATGGGCATAGGCAACAGCCTCTTTTAATTCTTCTTCCGAAAAATTATCGCTGAAAGCCCGCAGCCCAAAGGATTTACCACCTAAATAAACGGCGTCAGCCCCATATAAAAAAGCCAATTTCATTTTATCCATATTGCCGGCCGGTGCCAGCAGTTCCATCTTTTGCATGTTCGTTTTTATCCTTTCCATCACGTAATACGTTGTCGAATAGTATGACAGTAAAAAACGACCATCTTTTGCATGTTCGTTTTTATCCTTTCCATCGGGAAACAGTCATGCCGTCTCCATTTTCCAAAAACACAGACTCAAATTGGGTTTTATCTTCAATCATCGCCAAAAACTCCCGCAAGCGGCTTACGGCTGTACGGTGTTTGTGCGGCAGCGTTCCGCCAATATAGATCATATCATGGTAACGGATATTATCGGCTGCGATGATTGCTCCCGGAAGCAGTTTCGGCATTATCTTTTGCAGCTGCCGGGAATATTGTCCCTTTGGCCCATCCAAAAAGACAAAATCCCACGGGCCGTCCAGCTGATCCAAAAGTCGTGTCCCATCGCCTTCCAGCAGCTCAATCTGTCGTTCATACGGCGATTGGGCAATAAATGACCGCGCAGCCAGGACCCGCTTATGATCCAGCTCCAGCGTCGTAATCGTGCTCGACGCAGCCAAGCACGACGCAATACGCAACGTCGAGTAGCCAATAGCCGTGCCGATTTCCAATACATGGCTTGGCGCGGCTTGGCGCACTAAGCCGCAAAAAAGCGGCAGTTCTGCATCACGCAAGATGGGAACTTCATATTGCAGCGCATAGTCTTTCATTTTTTTCCACAAGGCATCCATCATGGCATATGCTCCTGTACGTTTTGCATATGTTCTTCATAGGTAGCGGCAAAATAATTATGCCCGTCACCGTCAGCTACAAAATACAAGTACGATGTCTGCGGAGCCTGCAAAATAGCATTCATGCAAGCCATACCGGGATTGGCAATCGGTCCCGGCGGCAGTCCCTCATACATATATGTATTGTATGGGGAGTCATACTGTGTTTCTGCAATACTGTACGCTGCTTTGTGCGAACCCATGGCATACGAAATACTGGCATCAGACTGCAGTTTCATATGCTGTGCCAACCGATTGAGAAATACCGAAGAAATAAGCGGTCTGTCCTCTTCATACTTGGCTTCTTTTTCAACCAGGGAAGCCAGCGTCACAAACTGATAAATAGACATATTTTTAGCGGCAATCTGTTGTTTCATATCCGCGCTGAGATGGTCATCAAAATTTTTCAGCATCATACGGACGATATCTTCTGCCGTCGCGTCATTAGGAATAAAATACGTATCCGGGAACAAAAATCCTTCTGCCACAAAGGTAACATCCCGATTGCCCTTCATATACGGATAGAGCAGTGATGCATCATTAGCCGCAGTCAAAAATTCTTCTTCTGAAATATGTCCCATCGCAGCCACTCGTTGGGCCGTCTGCCATACTGTATATCCTTCTGGAATTACCAAACGGGCTGCTTCTGATTCACCGCTTGTCAATTTAGCCAGCATTTGCTGCAGGCTCATAGTTGAATCAATGCTGTACTCTCCTTCTTTCAGCTGCGCTGCCTGTCCTGTCACCTGGGCCACAGCCCGAAACCATACCGGGCTGGCAATATATCCTCCATCATACATTTCTTCTGCGACATCACTAGCCGTCATATCGCTGCGGACATGGACATAACCGCTTTTAGACGGCAAAAACAGATTCGGTGCCGTATATCCGGCAACGGCTATACCCGCCAAAACCAGTACACAAAAAACAGCTCCCCCAATAACCTTTTTCCATAGGCCTTTACGAGCTGCCCCTTCTTGTCCCATACAGGGTTCATCATGTTGTTCATGTATCTTACTTTTATTTTTTATATCCATGTGCTTATTATACCGTGCTTACTGCTTATTTGGCAACCTTATCCCCTGGTTTAAGCCAATATGCTGTCTGCACGCTGTTCTCCCTAAAAGTTTCTTCGTTTGAAGAAACTGCGTCATCATACCGCAAACGCTGTGCGTAAAACTGTATAACAAAGGGACTGCAACAAAATGATACCTTTTGTTGCAGTCCCTTCTGTACAATTGCGGGATTCACACCCAGCAAGTTTGGTGACCCAGTAGAGATTCGAACTCTAGACCCAC
>DHJV01000003.1:0-174 GCA_002404515.1 Lachnospiraceae bacterium UBA4711
CGCAGTCCCGCTATACGGGTGTGGATAAGCAGGCAATCGTCGACAATCCGCTTCTGGAGATTGTCGCAGAGTCTGATATTACGGGACCATATCTGATCATCGGAGAGGATGGTAAGAACATCTTCGTGACCGGACATCCGGAGTACGATACATTTACACTCGATCAGGAATATA
>DHJV01000003.1:224-11652 GCA_002404515.1 Lachnospiraceae bacterium UBA4711
AACATTCCGGTCAATTATTACCCGGATGATGATCCGGAACAAAAGCCGATCAAGTCATGGAGATGTCATGCGAATACACTCTATGCAAACTGGCTCAATTATTACGTGTACCAGAGCACCCCTTACGACTGGACGAGAAAGGTTACGAATTAAGGGAAGCAAGCTTCGTGATCGTGAGTATGTTGTGGAGCAGATAGCTGCCAAACATACCGCATATGTATGCGTGAATGCCAAAATGTGGTACAAAGAAGACGATACATAAGATCCGCACGCTGATGCCCAGAATATTGTAGATCAAGTTCTGGGTGGCGTAACCGATTCCGTTCATAACACTGGAAAGCGTTGTAGAAAGGTAGATAAACGGACATAAAAATCCCATCAGTTGCAGCAGTGTTCCGGCTTCTGTGCTTTCAAAGGCAAAGGTACAGATCGGTTTTCCGAAGAGTATATACAGGATGCAGGCGAAGCTGCCAAGCATGATGCAGAAAAGAGCACTTGATACAAGTGCTTTTTTTATTGCTTCCGTATCGCGTTTCGCACACGCGTAAGAGATGGATGGAAGCAGCATCGTGGAAAGTGAGTTCGTGATTGTCGCCGGAAAAAGCAGAAACGGAATCACAATTCCGGTGATGATACCATACATTTCCATACTTGTATCGGCATTGTTGTAATATTGGAAAAGAAATGTCGGGAGTATGATTGCCTCAAAGCTTGAAAATAATGTAAAAATCAGATTGTTCGAGGTAATCGGAACGATATCCTTGAGCATCGGGATCATAAGAGCCGATTTCTTCCCTGCAGAAGCACTTATTTTTGTTGAAATACGCATATCTTTCCCCTGTGATTTGTTATTTTGACTCTGGTTTTTGCGAAAATACATATAACAGATGATCGCGTAAAGTGTGGCTCCCATTTCACCGATCACAACACCGAGAACCGCCGTTTTGGCATCAACCTGCTCCTGCATGTAAGAGATTGCAAGGAGGTAGACCGAGCCGATTCGGATGATCTGCTCGATCAACTGGCAGCTTCCAGAGAAAAGTGGTTTTTCATGCCCGATAAAGAATGCGTTGATGCAGGCTTTTACCGCTACGAAAGGAACCGCAGGCGAGAGAAGCTTTAACAGAACGCGGCAGTCTGTATTTTTCAGGATATGGGTGGCAATAAAATCGCAGCCGAAGAAAAAACAGGCAGAGACAAGCAGACTTAAGAGAAGACTCAAAAATCCACCAAGCCGAAGCACACGGCGGGTATCGAGATCATTTTTCTTACCGAGCAGGTAGGATACATGTTTGGTAATGGTTGTAGCGATTCCCTGACAGCAAAAAGAAATTCCTAAGATGTAAAGCGGAAAAATAAGCTGATAAGTTCCAAGCTCTTTAACACCAATCAGCCGCGTCAGGAATATTCTATTATAAAAGCCGAGACATTTGGTCAGGATTCCAGTTATAGTTAAAATCAGGGTTCCTTTGATGATAGTTTGTTTTGACATGATGATCATTCCTGCCAGAGTCTTGGTTTATTATATTGGATAGGGCGATGAAATATGACAATTTATATGGATCACGCAGCGACGACGAGCACCCATCCGGAAGTGATTCGTGCCATGCAGCCGTACTTTCACGATAAATTTGCGAACCCTTCCGGCATTTACAGTATCGCAAAAGAGAACCGGCGGGAAATAGAAAAATGCCGTCAGATGATCGCGGATACCCTGCATGCGAGAAAGAACGAGATATATTTCACGGCAGGTGGTTCGGAGGGTGATAACTGGGCATTAAAGGAGATAGCGGACACATACAGTAAAAAAGGCAGACATATCATCACGACAAAGCTGGAGCATCACGGAATCCTGCATACATGTGAATACCTCAAAAAACATGGGTTTGATGTCACATATCTGGATGTGGATGCATCTGGATGTGTGAACCCGGAACAGGTAGAACGGGCAATTCGAAAGGATACGATTTTAATATCGGTAATGTTTGCAAACAACGAAATCGGGACCATACAGCCAATCGGTGAGATCGGAGCGGCTGCCAGACGGCATAATATAGTATTTCATACAGATGCGGTGCAGGCATATGGACAGATTCCAATTGACGTTGCGTGCCTGCAGGTCGATCTGCTTACTGCAAGCGGACACAAATTCCGTGGACCGAAGGGAACAGGATTTATATATATGCGGGAAGGTGTGAAAATGCAAAGTCTGATTCACGGCGGGGCACAGGAGCGGGGCCTTCGTGCAGGAACGGAAAATGTACCCGGTATCGTCGGACTTGCGACCGCCGCATACATTGCGGATGCAGCAATGGAACAGCGGATGCAGCATGAAATACAGATCCGTGATTATATGATCGGTGAACTTCTTACATCGATTCCGTACAGCCGGTTAAATGGACATCCGAAACAAAGGCTTCCCAACAATATCAATGTGTCTTTTCGGTTTGTCGATGGCGGAGCGCTGCTTGTCATGCTGGATACGCTCGGTATCTGTGCCTCAGGTGGATCAGCATGTACATCCGCATCGAAAGAACCATCCCATGTATTAAAGGCAATCGGGCTTCCCGATGAGCTGGCACGCGGCACGATACGGCTGACAATCGGGGAAGAGACAACAAAAAAGGATGCAGACTATGTGATTGCCTGCATCCGGGAACTCGTCGGTGGACTGCGGGAACAGTCGCCTTTTTATGAAGATTACCGGTCGCGTGTACACGCGCCAGATTAAAGAATTTTATGAAATTCTGGTTTTCGTTCCTTAAATGTTGTATAGTAACGGAAACCATGAGAGAGCAGCAGATCTCTTGCAACATCAAAGCCGTAGCCGATATGCTCTGCATGATGCGCGTCACTTCCTACCGTGATGATTTCTCCTCCAGCGTCTTTGTACATTTTCAGGATATCTGCATGAGGATGCGGGAAGGAGAGACCGCGGTATAAGCTTCCGGTATTGATTTCGATCCCCTGTCCGCGGGAGACGAGAATCTGGAATAATTCCTTAAAGATATCTGCGTAATCATGGATGTCAAAAATATCTGCCTTTGTCTTCCCATATCGCACGATATAATCGAGGTGCCCACACACATTGAAGTTATCAAATTCTTTCACACAGGTGAGCAGTGTCTCAAAATAATGCCGGTAGGCAGTCCGGTCATCTTTCCCTTCAAAATATTCCGGGTAATATGGGTCCATGCCGTCAACCACATGCAGGCTGCATATAATAAAATCCAGTTCCGGGCGTGTCTGCACGAAGAAATTTAATTTTTGGGCTGTCGATGGCATTACACCAAGTTCTACGCCCACGCGAAGGTCAAATTCCGGGACAAGCTTCTCAGAAAGAGTGTGGTAAGTGCAATAGTAGGAATCCAGATCTAAATTAAAATCCATATCCGGTTCCTCTGACCGGATCGGGAAATCCATATCGTAATGATCTGTAACGCAGAGGGCAGACAAGCCTTTTTCTTTTGCGGAGGAAATCACTGCCTGCATTGGTTCGTTACAGTCACTGGAAAAATCAGTATGAAAATGATAATCGGGAAATATCATGGTTTAATCCTCCTGTAAAATATAATGCATAAAATACTAAGTTTTCACGAAAGCTATGATTGCTTATTATAACGTATAATCTTATAAAATCCAAGAATTTTGGAAAATCACGCACTTTTTGAAAAAAATTACAAAAAATAGTCTTGAATTTTACTATAAAAGAAGTTATGATGGTTGATGTAAGTTTTTAGATGAATTACTGCAGCCATGCAGTATTTAAATCTTAATAATTAAAACTTAGGAGGATTAAAAAATGGCAGTAAAAGTAGCAATTAATGGTTTTGGACGTATCGGACGTCTTGCATTCAGACAGATGTTTGACGCAGAAGGTTATGAAGTAGTTGCAATCAACGACTTGACAAAGCCTTCAATGCTTGCTCACCTTTTGAAGTATGATTCATCACAGGGTAAGTATCAGTATGCAGATCAGGTTTCTGCTGATGATGAAGCAGGTACAATCACAGTATGTGGTAAGACACTTAAGATCTATGCTGAGGCAGATGCTAAGAATCTTCCATGGGGAGAGCTTGATGTAGACGTTGTACTTGAGTGTACAGGTTTCTATGTATCAAAGGCTAAGTCACAGGCTCATATCGATGCAGGTGCTAAGAAGGTAGTTATTTCAGCTCCAGCTGGTAATGATCTTCCTACAATCGTATATAGCGTAAACGAGAACACACTTACAGCAGATGACAAGATCATCTCTGCAGCTTCTTGTACAACAAACTGTCTTGCACCTATGGCTAAGGCACTTAACGAGTACGCTCCAATCCAGTCAGGTATCATGTCAACAATCCATGCTTACACAGGTGATCAGATGGTACTTGATGGACCACACAGAAAGGGCGACTTCAGACGTGCTCGTGCAGCAGCAGTTAATATCGTTCCTAACTCAACAGGTGCAGCTAAGGCTATCGGTCTTGTTATCCCAGAGCTGAACGGAAAGCTCATCGGTTCTGCACAGAGAGTTCCTGTACCTACAGGTTCTACAACAATCCTTACAGCAGTTGTTAAGGGCAAGGACGTAACTAAGGAAGGCATTAACGCAGCTATGAAGGCTGCAGCTTCTGAGTCTTATGGTTACAATGAGGAGCAGATCGTATCTTCAGATATCGTTGGTATGAGATATGGTTCACTCTTTGATGCTACACAGACAATGGTAGCTCAGATCGCTGATGATCTGTACGAGGTTCAGGTTGTTTCTTGGTATGATAATGAGAACTCATACACAAGCCAGATGGTTAGAACAATCAAGTACTTCGCTGAGTTAGCTTAATTTAGGCAGACTCTTTTAGAGAAGACCTACAAGGGTCCGGTCTTAATTGGACCGGATCCTTATTTTTATTATTTCAAAATTTCAGGAGGATTTAATAATGTCATTAAATAAGAAATCCGTTGATGATATCAACGTAAAGGGACTTCGTGTTCTTTGCAGATGTGATTTTAACGTACCTTTGAAGAACGGCGAGATCACAGACGAGAATCGTCTGGTTGCAGCGCTTCCAACAATCAAGAAGCTGATCGCTGATGGTGGTAAGGTTATTCTTTGCTCACACCTTGGAAAGGTTAAGACAGAGGAAGATAAGAAGACAAAGACACTTGCACCAGTTGCAAAGAGACTGACTGAGCTTCTTGGACAGGAAGTTAAGTTTGTACCAAGCTTAGAGGTTGTTGATGACACAGTTCGCACAGCTGTAGACGCTATGAAGGATGGCGAGGTTATCCTTCTTGAGAATACACGTTTCAGACCAGAAGAGACAAAGAATGGAGAGGCTTTCTCTAAGGATCTTGCAAGCATCTGTGATGTATTCGTAAACGATGCATTTGGTACAGCTCACAGAGCACACTGCTCAAACGTTGGTGTAGCTGCACTTGTTGATACAGCTGTTGTTGGATATCTGATGCAGAAGGAAATCGATTTCCTTGGAAATGCTGTTGAGAATCCGGTAAGACCTTTCGTTGCTATCCTTGGTGGTGCAAAGGTTGCTGATAAGCTGAACGTTATTTCAAACCTTCTTGAGAAGTGCGATACACTCATCATCGGTGGCGGTATGGCTTATACATTCCTCAAGGCTAAGGGATATGAGATCGGTAAGTCACTGGTAGATGATACAAAGCTTGACTACTGTAAGGAAATGATGGAGAAGGCTGAGAAGCTTGGTAAGAAGCTTCTGCTTCCGGTAGACTCTGTTATGATCGATGATTTCCCTAATCCAATCGACGATCCTACAATCGCTACAACAATCTGCGATGCAGACAAGATGGATGCATCAAAGGAAGGCTGCGATATCGGACCTAAGACAATTGAGCTTTACTCTGAGGCTGTTAAGACAGCTAAGACAGTTGTATGGAACGGGCCTATGGGTGTATTTGAGAACCCAGTTCTTGCAAAGGGAACAAAGGCAGTTGCAGCAGCACTTGCTGAGACAGATGCTACAACAATCATCGGTGGTGGTGATTCCGCAGCCGCTGTTAACCAGCTTGGCTATGGTGACAAAATGAGCCACATCTCAACAGGCGGCGGAGCTTCTCTGGAGTTCCTTGAAGGTAAGGAACTGCCTGGTGTAGCAGCAGCTAACGACAAATAATTTCTACAATAAATCTTGAACTGCATCGTTATCGGATTCTCGGCGTACGTCAGTACGCGGTCGAATCCGATGCCTTGCATTTCAAGTTCCTTGTGAAAATTAGTAATAAATTATTGATAGGAGATAAAAAAATGGCAAGAAAAAGAATTATCGCTGGAAATTGGAAGATGAACATGACTCCATCAGAGGCTGTAAAGCTCGTTGAGGAGTTAAAGCCATTAGTAGTAAATGATGATGTAGACGTTGTGTACTGTGTACCAGCCATCGACATTGTTCCTGTTGTTGAGGCTGTTAAGGGCACAAACGTACAGGTTGGTGCTGAGAACTTCTATATTGAGGATAAGGGTGCTTACACAGGTGAGATCAGTGCACCAATGCTTGTAGATGCAGGCGTGAAGTATGTAATCATCGGACATTCAGAGCGTCGTGAGTACTTCAAGGAAGACGATGCATTCCTGAACAAGAAAGTTAAGAAGGCAATCGCTGCTGGACTTACACCAATTCTTTGCTGTGGTGAGACACTGGAGCAGAGAGAGATGGGCGTAACGATGGATTGGATCAGACTTCAGATTAAGTCTGACCTTGCAGGTGTTGCAGCAGATGATGTAAAGAACCTTGTAATTGCTTACGAGCCAATCTGGGCAATCGGTACAGGTAAGACAGCTACATCTGATCAGGCTGAGGAAGTATGTAAGGGTATCCGTGAACTCATCGCTGAGGTTTATGACACAGATACAGCAGAGGCAGTTCGTATTCAGTACGGCGGTTCTATGAACGCTGGCAATGCGAAGGAGCTTCTTGCAAAGCCAAACATCGATGGTGGTTTAATCGGTGGTGCTTCTCTGAAGGCTGAGTTCGGTCAGATTGTAAATGCATAATAAGTAATTTACAAATAATTTACTTGTCGTGATTTAAATTTAAGAATATAATTAATCCTGCTTTTGTATGATCTTTCATGCAGAAACAGGATTTTTTATTAACAAAATGGGTTACTTTGCCGAAAAAAATATAGTAAAAACAAATGAATCTATTATTAAAAAGATGGGACGTGATTTTGAATGCTGCATGTAATTGAGGAGTTTGTATTTTGGTATCCCGCACTGATGTCTGTGGCATGGGTAGTTGGTGGTATCTTATTTTACTTTGGGAATGAACGCAGGGGACCTTTGCCTCTTTATGAGACACCGATGGTGTCAATTCTTATTCCTTGTTATAATGAGGCAGAAACAATTGCACATACGGTGATGGAACTATCAAAACTGCAATATCCAAATTATGAGATCATAGCGATCAATGATGGAAGCAGTGATAATACATCGGAAGTGATTCAAAGTCTGCTTCCGAAATATCGCAGGCTGCGGTTTGTGGATCTGAAAGAAAATAACGGAAAAGCAAATGCGCTTTATCTGGGATTGATTGCTGCAAAGGGCGAGATTCTGATGGGAGTTGATTCAGACTCTTATCTGATGCCGGATGCGTTAAATTACATAGTTCCGCATTTTACGAATCCGTATAACGGAGAACGTGTTGGTGCTGTCACGGGAAATCCGCGTGTCAGAAACCGTAGTTCTTTGCTGGCAAAATTACAGTTGTGCGAATATGCCAGTATTGTCAGTCTGATTAAACGGACACAACGTGTCTGGGGAAAGGTTATGACGGTTTCCGGTGTCGTAGTTGCATTCCGCAAGCGGGCACTTTTGGACTGTAACCTGTGGGATCGGGATATGATTACGGAAGATATAGGAGTTACCTGGAAACTGGAAAAGAATTTCTGGGATGTCCGGTATGAGCCCAATGCTCTCTGCATGATGTTAGTCCCAGAGACAATCAAAGGATTGTTCAAGCAGAGAAAACGGTGGTCGCAGGGTGGCATGGAAATATTACGCCGCCATTATGATGTGGTTGGACATTGGAAGACAAGAAGAATGATTCTTGTCTATCTGGAGCAGATTACATCCATTGTCTGGGCTATCTGCTGGCTTGTGACATTGATTTTGTTGATTCTGGGATGGATTTTCTTTGGAAAATGGTATGCACTTCCGTACATATGGAAGAGTTTGTTTTTGTCTGTGGTTTGTATGATACAGTTTGTGGTCGCAATGCTCCTTGACAGCAAATATGATAAGAATCTATTGCGAAACGGCATTGTTGCAATCTGGTATCCTTTTTTGTATTGGTATATCAATGCAATTATAGTGATATGTGCATTGCCATCCATGTTCCGTAAGAGAAAGAAAAAGGCTGTATGGGACAGCCCGGATCGGGGGTTGGAATAATATGAATGAGAATCGGGAAGATTTCACCAATCCATTACCGCAGAAAGCGGAATATGATATTCGGGATCATCTGATCTATGGAAAGCAGAAGACGTGGAAAAAGGTTGTAGAATGGATTATCACGATTCTTGCCTGGGGAATCCTGCTTTCCTATGTTATCTATCTGGTTTATGGTGCCCTTGCGATCAGGAATGATTGGTATTTACCAGAGTTTTATGTATATAATCGGAATATGGTTCTTACGATTGAACATTATTTCCATATTTTGTTTATCGCCGCACTTGTATTTGTTGTATTTTTTATTTTTTGGAAAAATTATAACAAACAAAAATATGGAAGACTGCACCGGCGGAGATTTCGACCGCCTGTTACAAATGATGAGATTGAGGAAACATTTCATCTTGATGCAAATCTGGTTCATGCAATGCAGGAACGGCGGATGATTGTTTTGGAGCATAATATTATCCCGGATGATCTGGGAATGGGGCGAGAGAAACATAAAAAGGAGAAGGAACATGCAAAAGACAAGAATCTTAATCGTAGAAGATGAAACTGCAATCGCGAAAATGATCGCGATGAATCTTCGCGTGGCAAATTATGATGCGGTAATTTATGAAGATGGATCGGAAGCCGCAAAGGGCTTAGAGCAGGATCATGCATATGACCTTGCTCTGTTAGACGTGATGGTTCCTGGCATGGATGGATTCACATTGCTTCCGATCGTGCGTGAGTATGGAATTCCGGTTATATTCTTAACAGCAAAGGATGATCTGGCGTCGAAGATTCAGGGTTTAAAGGGCGGAGCGGAAGATTATATTGTAAAGCCATTCGAGGTGCTGGAGCTTCTGGTGCGGATTGAGAAGGTGCTGGCACGCACAAAACCGGAAGAGCATACATTATCGGTGTTGAATTTGGAGATTGACTTCGAACAGCATACCGTCCGGCAGGACGGCAAAGAGGTTTCACTAAAACCAATGGAATTTGAGCTTCTGGCCGTACTTGCCAAAAACAAAAACCGCGCGATATCCAGAGAGAACCTGCTTCGCATGGTCTGGGGCGTCGAATATATGGGTGAGACACGTACCGTGGATGTCCATATTGGACAGCTTCGGAAGAAACTGAACCTGGCAGATCATATTAAGACTGTATCAAAGCTTGGATACAGATTGGAGGAGTAAGTTGAAGCTTCAAACATGGATTACATGGCTTTGCTGCATGGCGGTTTTAATTGCAACAATTATTGTGGATGTACTTGTATGGAATGTCGAACGTAAAAATATTATGAGTGAGGCGACTTCAAATGCCTTAAATGAGATGTATTCGCTGGCAGATGCATATAACCAGACATTTGAGAGAAGCCAGTTTACTGGTAATTCGGATGAAGTCATGGATGTACGACTGCAGTATTTCTTCAAGACCAGATTGGACGAATATACGATCTGCGTCCGTTACCGGGAGATAGATGGCACTCTGGTCAATGATGCCGAACACGGGTATTTTGTGTATAATCATACGGTTCTTTCTCTGGAGGATGTTGAGAATAATGATTATGAACCACTTTCGAATGAATTGATTTCCTATGGAAACCTGCGCTATCAGGACTCCGAATATCTGATCTGTAAATATACAACGAAGAACAGGTTAAGCATCTATCATCTGACGTGTATTGATTATGCAAAGGATAAACTGCGGAATCTGACGATCTATATGATTGTGATCACACTGATTGTCATAGTTGTAATGAGTTTTATCGTTGCATTGATTCTCCGGCATAGCCTTCGGTCGCTCAAGGAGTTGAATGCGACAGCCGCGGATATTGCAAAGGGAAATTATAACAAGCGTGTGAATGTCAGGGGAAAGAATGAAATCGCGACACTTGGTACGACCTTCAATCAGATGGCGGAAGCTGTTGAGATACGTACGAAGTCGTTGGAGGAATCAGAACGGCAGAAGACACTTTTCATGGGGAATCTGACACATGAACTCAAAACTCCGCTTGCCGCTATCTCTGGGTATGCACAGACCTTGCTTACCGTGCGGTTGGATGAGGCGGATGAAGCTGAGGCACTTGGCTATATCGATGAGGAATGCAAGCGGCTTGAACGTTTGTCAAAGAAGATGCTGCGGCTGTTGGAGCTTGATACGGAGCAGAAGCTGGAATTGCATGAGGTGCCGGTCAGACAGCTCTTTGAGCGGACGGAGCGTTTGTGCCGGAAACTGCTGGAGACGAAAGGCGTCACGCTTCAGTATGAGGAACACGGCGAGTGTTTTCTGGTGGAGGAAGATCTGATGACCGAGGTGCTCATCAATCTCGTGGATAACGCCAATAAGGCAAGCAAGCAGGGAGATACGATCAGGCTGATTGCGAAAGAACAGCAGATTCTGGTGCAGGATACGGGATGTGGAATCCCGGAGGCGGAGCAAAAGAAGATACTGGAACCTTTTTATATGATTGACAAATCGCGCAGTCGGAAAAACGGTGGTGCTGGCTTGGGACTGGCGCTTACGGCATTGATCTTGAAACGGCATGATGTGACACTGGCAATCGAGAGTGAAGAAGGAAAAGGCACGACAATGATTCTGAATTTTCCGGTGGGCTAAGTTTGAGAGAGATAGCGATTATATTTGGGAATGTCGTACTTGTTGATATGTATGAGCATAAATCTGATATATGATATTGGTAATTGGTTGACTAAATGGCATATTGGGAGGATTCCTCCGGATATGTCATTTTTTATGTATCAAAGTAAGTTGAAAACTCAACCCGGAAGCTGATCATTATGTCTCATAGCAGGAACTGGGTGTGAGACGAGTAAAATAAGCGAGAAAGCCCACGTCGTGGTTTTTTGAAAAGAGAAGCAAGCGAGAAAACCCACTCTGGAAGCTTATCGAGAAGTCACGGAGCGAAAACTGGGTGTGAGACGAGTAAAATAAGCGAGAAAGCCCACGACGTGGGTTTTTGAAAAGAGAAGCAAGCGATAAAACCCAACCCGGAAGCTTATCGAGAAGTCACGG
>DHJV01000140.1 GCA_002404515.1 Lachnospiraceae bacterium UBA4711
ACACAGGCGTCAACAACCGAGGTCGCAGAGGTTGCCAAGGATTATGATACCTATCAGACAGATATCAAGGATGACAGCCTGCATGTGACAGTCCATGCGGATGCACAGGTGGATATTCCGGATACGAGTCAGTTGTCAATCTTCCGTGTACAGCAGAAGCAGTTCGACCAGACATTTCTTGATCAGGTACGGACGACTTTGTTTGGAAATCAGACATTGTATGATGGAACCTGCATGAGTCAGTTGACAAAAGCGGATTATGAGTCTGAGATTCAGGCAGGGAAAGATGCCATTGCAGAAATTCAAAGCAATAACTTATATTCGGCTGATGACAAAGAGGTTATGATACAGGAACGTCAAGCTGACATTGATGAATGTCAGGCAAAATATGAGACTGCACCAGAAGCAATCAACTATACCGGCAGTCCATCGGATAATCAGATTCACAGTATTTCAGAGCTTGTATCAAATAATCCGTCCAATGACTATTATTCATGGCAGAGTGAATTTGATGGAGCAAATGCCAGCATCTTTTACGGAATCAACGATGCTTCCAATGGTTCATATCAGTCGCTGTATCTGCAGAACAATGAGAACTACGGAAATCTGATCCGTTATCGAAGCTCAAAACTTGGGTATATTGATGTTGGTTCCTCTGTTATGAGTGGGGGAAACTACTCAGAGGTTGTACCGGAGGAATATAAGTTTGCAATGGAGGAGGCACACTGGGTATGGCCGGCGGATGAGGATATGCCGATTGATAAAATCAGTGAAGAAAGCGGTATGGCGAAAGAGGATTTCATCGAGAATACGAAGGATGTAACAACGATTTCCGAAGCGGATGCCAGACAGAAGGCAGAAGATCTGCTGCAGTCTTTAGGGATGAATGATTTTACATACTACAGTGGTGGACTTGTCACAGAAGTGACAGAGTATAACAAATATGAAGCTCTGCGTCAGAGCCTTGGTGGAGCTCCATGTCGGACAATCTATGCATTCCGGTATCAGCGCTGCATCGATGGCGTCTTTGTAAATAACGATGGTGGAAGCAAGATCGTCGATGAATGGCAGGGAGACACTTATAACAAAAAGTTATGGTCAACCGAAGATGTAGCAATCTTCGTAGACGATGATGGCATCGTTGGATTCGATTACCTTGTTCCTCTGGAGGTTACCGATACGGTTGTAGAGAAATCAACACTG
This sequence comes from Lachnospiraceae bacterium UBA4711, assembly GCA_002404515.1. Taxonomy (GTDB): domain Bacteria; phylum Bacillota; class Clostridia; order Lachnospirales; family Lachnospiraceae; genus Coprococcus_C. The sequence goes on from DHJV01000140.1 coordinate 1,204, forward strand.
AAAAATTTTGATGAGATCAAAGATATCTTTGAACAGATGGTAGTGACTATGAATGCGGTAAATTCGGAAGATGCAAGCGATGAAAATGTAACGATTGACGTTAGCGCTGTGAAGCTTCGCTATACAAGAATCAGTGAGAAGGACAGCTTCGATACCGGACTTTTAGTTCCGGTCTGGGATTTTATCGGAACCAAGACAGACCAGTATGGAAATGGAAACGACGTTCGTGGAGCCGTTCTTATGTCCATCAATGCGATTGATGGCTCAGTGATTGACCGAAATTTGGGGTATTAATTAAATGAACAGTTTTGAGACAGACATGAAACGAGCGATAATTTCAAAAGGATTTCTGGCAGGATTTATACTGGAACTACTGATCCTGTGGAAGGTGGGCGGTGACTCGGAGTTGTTCCGGGTGACCGTTCCTGTCATATCCACATTTCCGTATGCAACTGCATGGCTTGCCGATTATCAGAGCGGGTATATCAAGGCGTATCTGCCAAGGTGTGGAAGAACGTCTTATATCTGTGGTAAGTTCCTCGCATGTGGAATTGCAGGCGGATTGGTAGAGATGCTTCCATGCCTGTTATATCTGCACTTTGTCAAGAACGCCGCAGCGTTAAATCCGATGCTTATTTTCTTCTCGGCGATGGTGTGGGCGCTGCTTTCCGCGACACTTGCGGCAATCTCGAACAGCCGGTATATCGCGTATGGCGGAAGCTTCGTCATCTATTACATATTGGTGATCCTGCATGACCGGTATTTCGAGGATATCTACTGTCTGTATCCATACGAGTGGATACAGTTTCAGCATAACTGGCTCTTCGATGAGCAGGGCATTGTGATTCTGCTTAGCAGTCTGTCCGTTCTACTGTTTTTGCTCTATTACAATACGGTAAGGAGGTGCATCGAACGTGTATAAGGCAAGACAGATTCTACTTACCGCGTTTGCAAATTTCAGAAGATGGAAGAAGAATCCGCAGATCCTGCTCGCGTTCTGCCTTGCATTTATTGTAAGCTTCCTGCTTTCCGACAAGGTGCTTGTATTCGCGAAGGAGCATGACACGATCCTGCAGATGGCGGAGCCGTTCATCTGGACATTCGGCGATGCACAGTCGGTGCTGATTATCTCGTTGCTCCTGCTTTTATTATTTGCGGATATGCCGAACCTTGGAAATGATGTGCCGCTTTTTCTGGTGCGGATTGACCGGAAGGTATGGGTGCTTGGACAGATCCTGTATCTGATTCTCGCAACGTTTCTGTTCCTTTGCTTTATCCTGCTTTCTACCTGTATCTTAGCGAGCAGTCAGGCATTTGTGGCAAATATGTGGAGCGATACAGCGGCGGTGCTTGGGTATTCCAACATCGGTTATGAACTGAATGTGCCATCGTTCGTGAAGGTGATGGAGTTGAATTTTCCATATCAGGTGATGTTCCACATATTCGGACTGATGCTTGGGTATTCGATCGTGATGGCTGGGATAATATTGTTTTTTAACATGGTGAAAGATAACGGCGGGATGATTGCAGGTATCATCTATTCGGGATTCGGATTTCTGTTGACACCGGATACACTGTCGGATATCCTGCATATCCCGGCGGTGCAGTCGCGGTATGCAAACATTATATTCGGCTGGATATCCCCGCTCAATCATGCCACGTATTACATGCATAGCTTCGGTTATGACAATCTGCCGAAACTATGGGTATCGTATGTATTTTTTGCAGGGGTGGCACTTTTGATATTTATATTGTGTCTGCTCCGTATCCGCAAGTATACGTTCCAATTCACAGGAACACAGTTACGATAAATATATTATGTAAACAAATAACATATACGCCAAAATTAGAATGTGTGGAATATTTTAATTACACGAATCAATTACAGATATCATACTGGACATGGTATCGGTATGGAACGACATGGAAAGAGGTTCATAGATGGAAGAAACCAGAAATGAAAATAACAATGAAAAAGCGAATGAACGCAAACAGGGAATTGTCGTGGAACATGTCTACAAATCCTTCGGGAAAGAGCATGTGTTAGTCGATGTGAATCTGGAGATTCCGCCAGGGAAGATCTACGGTGTGGTTGGAAATAACGGAAGCGGAAAAACCGTGCTGATGAAATGCATCTGCGGGTTTATGCATCCAGACAAGGGGCAGATTCATGTCGGGGGCAGTCGTGTCGGGAAGGAATGTGATTTCCCGGACAAGCTCGGTGTGATCATCGAGACACCGGGATTCCTGCCGGGGTTAAGTGGATATAAAAATCTGAAGATTTTAGCGGATCTGAAAGGCAGGATCGGGAAAAATGAGATCATTGAGACATTACAGCGCGTCGGCTTAAATCCTAAGATGAAAAAGCCGGTTTCGAAATATTCGCTCGGTATGCGACAGAGACTTGGTATCGCGCAGGCAATCATGGAGAACCCTGACGTGCTGATCTTAGACGAGCCATTTAACGGACTTGACAAAGCCGGTGTCGCGGAGATGCGGCAGCTCTTGTTATCCTTAAAAGAAAGCGGCAAGGCAATCATGCTGGCAAGCCATAATGCACAGGATATCGAGATGCTGTGCGATTATGTACATGAAATGGAGGACTGGAAATGAAACGAAAGCATATAGCAACGAAAATACTTGCGATGACAATCGCGGCAACGATGTGTATGGGTCTATCTCCGGCAGGGAGCGTGCTTGCAGCATCCGATCAGACGGATATCCATATGTATGCCATGCAGACGGTATCTTATACCGCAGTGCAGGCTGATCCCGCCCAGCCGACCACACAGGAGCCAACAACGACACAACAATCTGCAACCACACAGGCAGACACAAATACAAAGGATGACAAAGATACACAGAGCGAAGCAGTGACATTGAACATCGACAATGAGAACCAGTATGACGGCATGGAGAAACCATACGCGCAGGGCTATGTGCCAACCAATGCCAACGGCTCGGTCCGCATTGTATTTCCGATACTCAGTGAAGGGGAACTTCGGGGGAACACATTACGGGCGGCGCTGGACTTAGGTGACGCACAGACAGCACCATTCGTATTTAAGAACTACGAGAAGGATATCAAGCTGCAGACTGTGAAGGTAAATGCAAATACAAAACAGGTTTCTGCCTACGTGGCGGATTTTACTGTGGAATTAAAGAAGAAGCGTACAAACGGTTCTTATCCGGTGATCCTGAAGGTCACAGCGAAGGATACGAAGGGCAATGCGGTGGAGCAGGAATTTACCACGTATGTGACGATCAGTGATGGTATCGATCCGGATGCGACAACAGAAGCCGTGGTAGAGCCAGTTGCTGAAGATCTTCCAACCTTTGCGCCAAAGGTCATGGTGAAATCGTACAAATTCTCCAAGGACGAGATCTTATCCGGTGATGAGATTACAGCTGAGATCACATTGCTTAACACAAGCAAGGAAAATACAGTGAAGAACATGACAGTCGCTGTGACAGCCGATACCGAGAGCTTTACTTTGCTCAGCCAGTCCGATAGCGTCTATATCGAAAAGATTGCTCCACAGGAGGAGACAACGATTACATTTTCTTACCGGGTCAATGCGAAGACTGCTGCCGGACAATATGACTTAGATCTTGCAATGGACTATGCGGACGGCGATGGAAATACATATTCCACCTCCGGCAAGGCGAAGATCACGGTGCAGCAGTCTTCCGAGATGCAGTTTGACCAACTCAGCTTTCCAAGTGAAGTTGTGGTAGCAGATGTCGTGGAAGCAAAAGTGCAGGCGATGAATCTTGGCAGAAGCAAGATGTACAATGTGCGTGCCGAAATTGTGGCAGATGGATTGAAGCCACAGGGAACGATCTTCATCGGCGATATGGAGGCGGGAACGGCGGCAACCGGAAGCACACAGGTATCTGTCAGTTCCCTGTCCGGAAGCAAGATGTATGGAAATACCGAAGGCACGATCACTTATTATTACGAGGATGAAAGCGGCAAGGAATATACGGAGGAAGCAACGTTTACCACGACGATCAAATCCCCGTTTTCAGATCAGCAGCAACAGACGACACCAGATAATACAAACCAGTGGTGGGTGATCATGGCGGTTATTCTCGGCTGTATCGCAGTTGCTGCAGGCGTGATCATCGTACGGAAGATACACCTGAAGAAGCAGGATGAAGAAGATGAGTAAATAAGAAAGATAAATAAAATACAGTAAGATGGACATGTAGTGTAAATGCAGATGAAAATATTTACGTAAATAAAGGAAACCAGTATGAAATTAAAAGAGTTTCTGCGTCTGCGCAGACAGCAGGATGCAGTCAAGATTATAATTTTATATGTAATCGCAATCGCAGTATGCTGTGGATTCCTGATCCAGGACGGCTTACGCTATGCACAGATCACCCGGACGAAAGAGGAATTCAAGCTGATTGGAAATGATCTGGTACTCACAGACAGTAAAGTACAGCGGGTGCGCGAGATCGAGGGCGTCACAGCCGTAAGCTATGATGTGAGTGATTCTGTCACGGTGACATATCAGGCGAATACAACATCCTTCGAGGCGGAGCTTTTGAGTGAGGCATATATGCAAGAGGTCTACGGCATCACGCAGGAGGGCTCGATGATGACCTATTATGCCAATGCTGCCGCATACAGTCAGATCATCCAGAACCTGTCGCAGGATATCACGCCGATTCAGGCAGAGGAGCTTACCGTGACGTATACTTCTTCGGTGGAACAAAGTCAGAGTGCAGATCAGCCGACGGGCAATAGCAGCGATGCATCACAGGCAGGAGGCAGCCGTACCGCGCGGATCGTACAGGTGGATATCGGTGGTGATTCGCCGTTTATCTGTGCGGTTGGCGATCCGGTTACACTCAAAACCTCCGGGAATCTGCGCATCCAGATTGCACGACAGGATCAAAGTCAGAAGGTACTGACGCTTGCCGGGAATCTGTCTTTCTCGAATGATAACGCACTGGAGATCTATCAGGCGCAGGCGAAGCTTGACCAGTTATTTATCCGGGTCAAATTCGAGTTATTGTTGATGCTGGTATGTCTGGTTGCGGTCGTGACGATGAGAAAGTATGCAGTGAGACCACTTGAAAAATAGTGGTCTTTTTTAATTTAATAATTAAATATGAAGTATTTTCCCTTTGTAATACAATTGGTTGTTTATGCAAGGTTATAGGTTGTTTATACAAGGTGCATGGATTTTGTATAACAAACGAAATAAAATGTTAATATCGGGCTTACGGGGAGAGTACATATAAATGATAACAAATAATAATGAACAAAATAATTATTTAACTACAAAAAGCAAGTTTATAGAAATTGTATGTGCGAAGGAGAAGGTGCTAATCAATTTAAATGAAGTGATGTATATTGAAAGAGATGTAAGAAAGGTTCGTTTTGTGACAAAGGGGAGTGAATATGCATCATATATATCATTAGCTTCTTTAATAAAACGATTACCGGATAATTTTGTCCGATGTCATACTGGATATATTGTAAATATGGATTATGTTGTTTCTATACATTCCAATTATCTTGTCATAAATGATGGTTATAAGATCAGTATTGGGCGTACTTATAAGAGTGCGGTAACAACATGGAAATAAAAGTGCAAGAGAGATTTATTTTCATTGTATGAAAATAAATCTCTCTTTTTTACAGCAAATTAATTGATGCAGTAAAAAAATCATGATAAAATTTTGAAAATAATATTTGTTTTTTGAGACAGTTAAAAAATCAAACGGAAAGGATTTGAGGGGATAATGAACAAAAATCTGAAAATTGTAATATTCATATTGCTCTTTATTATCGTCTTTCTGCTCGGCATGCTGCTAGGTATGCAGATACAGGGAAAATGGGATAAAGCAGAGAACAACAAGTCTGCATCTGGTTCGGCGGAAGCTCAGATTGATGAGGAAACAGACGAAAATTCAGACAATCAGAATGATACGTCGACCAATGATTCTGCTACGAACGATACTTTGAATGACGCTGCAAACGAGACAGCATCCACCAATCACGTGTCTGTAGACCGGGATGTGGACTACGGCGCGATGGATGTGCCGGAACCAACGACCGACGACTGGCTGTTTACCGACGGCAACAAGATCGAAGATGCAGATGGAAACGAAGTATGGCTCACCGGCATCAACTGGTTTGGCTACAATACAGGGACGAACACATTTGACGGGTTATGGGCTTCCGACCTGAATCAGTCGATTCAGGAGATTGCAAACCACGGATTCAATGTGATTCGTGTGCCATTTTCGGCAGAGCTGATCTTACAATGGTCAAATGGAGAGTATCCGGATGCGAATTTCAATCAGGCAACCAATGATTATCTCGTTGGGATGGACAGCCTGCAGATCTTCGAGTATGTGATCGGACAGTGCCGTGCAAATGGGTTGAAGCTGATCATTGATATCCATTGCGCGGAGACGAATGCGAGCGGGCATATGGTGAATCTCTGGTACACCGACCGGATATCTACGGATGATTATCTGTATGCACTTTCGTGGATGGCTGACCGCTACAAGAACGATGATACGATCATTGCCTACGACCTGAAGAATGAACCACACGGAAAGCCAAACGAGGGAGACGGCGCGGCAATCTGGAACGATTCGAAGTCTGAGAACAACTGGAAATACACGGCGGAGCGTGCTGCAAATGCTGTGCTGTCGAAGAATCCGAATGTACTCGTTCTCGTGGAAGGAACTGAGATCTACCCGGTTGATATTAAGAAGAATGGCAATTATGCATCGACAAATGAAGATGATTACTATTTCAACTGGTGGGGTGGAAACCTGCGCGGTGTCGCAGACTACCCGGTTGACCTCGGCAAATATCAGAACAAGCTTGTATATTCGCCGCATGATTATGGTCCGACCGTATATGAACAGCCTTGGTTTCAGGGCAGTTATACATACGACAGCCTGATGAAGGACTGCTGGCATGACAACTGGTTTTATATCCATGAGGATAATATCGCACCGCTTCTGATCGGCGAGTGGGGCGGGTTTATGACAGAACCGAATATTACTTGGATGACTTACATGCGGGAGCTCATTCAGAAGAACAAGCTGAATCACACATTCTGGTGCTTCAATGCGAACTCCGGGGATACTGGCGGCATGGTCTTAGATGATTTCACGACATGGGACGAGGAAAAGTATGCATTTGTCAAGAAAGTTCTGTGGAACAACGGCGAGAAGTTCATCGGACTTGACCATAAAATCCCACTTGGCATCAATGGAATCAGTCTGGGAGAGTACTACAAATAGCTGAATTAAAAAAATTAATTCCTGTAAGCCCGCATAACTGCGGGCTTTTTCTAAATGTTCCAAACTTACTCTTTACATTTTCTGTTTGTCTATGTTACGCTTTCTATGTTGTCGAGAATCGTTGTTCTGGCGTAGTTCGGTAACAGTCTGTAACACTCATAATTAATATTTCATTGATTCGATTGCCAAATTCGAAAGAAAACATGCCGATTTATATGATTTCGCTTATTGAACATAAAAGCAATGTCGATTATAATGTATCTATGCAACTGCTTCGATACATGGTATGTATTTGGGATGATTATGCAAAGACGATGAAAAAAGAACATTTCGGCGATCCTGAAACGAAAGAATTTCGCTATCCACCGATATTTCCGATCGTTTATTATGAGGGTACAGGGGAGTGGTCAGTATCCATGCATGTTGGGGATCGTATATTTATGAATGAGATTTTTGCGTCCTATATTCCCGATTTCACATATCGCCTCGTAAATGTACATCAGTACACAAATGAACAGTTGTTGATCCATGAAGATGAAATGTCGCTTTTGATGATGATTAACCGGATACAGACACCGCAGGATTTCTCGGATTTTATTAGCTCGAATCATGCAGAGATTCAGGGGATTGTAGATCGGGCATCCAATAATATCCTTCAGATTATCGCGGATACATTATGGGCATTGTTTATGAAGATGCAGGTGCCAGTAAATGAAGCGACAGATTGTGTGAAGAAAATGATCGGAGGCAGTCAAATGGGAAACTGGTTTGAAAATATGGAACCGATGAATATTCAGGAGGAACGCGCGAAGACGAAGCAGGCAGTCGCAGAGTTAGAGAAAACAGAGGAAAAATTAGATAGAACCGAAGAAAAATTGGGTAAAACAGAGGCGGAGTTACAAGCGGCGCAGGCAGAGATTGAAAGGTTGCGGGCACAGTTACAGCTCGTGAAAGATAAAAAGAACAATTAAAATATTAAGAGGAGGGTTCAAATGAGCAAAAAACGAATGACAAGGAGGGTGTTTGCAGTTGTATTTGCTCTGTTATTCATGATAACAGGGGTGACGATTCCAACGTTGACACCACAGGCAGCAACGGAAATGGATTTATCATCGTATATTACGATGAGTGGAACGACAGAGGCTGCAAAAGACAATGGCGAAAACAAAGGGATTATGATTTCAGAACTCTTACTGAATTTGCCAACCGATATGGATGAAAAATCCGAATGGGAAGCAAAAGGAATCAAGAGTTTGAGCATAAGTCTGTCAGTTTCCGGCTTCACTGCGGGTACAACGGGTACGCCGGGAGCTATGATGATGTTCATGTCAAAGGACTGGAAATGGAATCAGGGGAATTATGTAAACCTGACAACATCAGGAACGATGGAAATGAGCATGGATCTCTCAAGTCTGGATTGGGGAAATAGCACAGAAGTTGGTAAAATTGGCGTACAGTTTACAAACCTGCAGGAAGGTTCTACTGTTACATACCAGATCAATTCTGTGAAGTTCTCGACAGATTCTACATCATCTGGTGGTTCTGGTGGAAGTTCTGGCGGCTCTGGCACAGTCACAATTCCTGCCGGAAATGTAACAGATTATAATTATTCGGATATTGATTACAACTATGCAAAGCTGCTTCAGTACTCTTTGTATTTTTATGATGCAAATATGTGTGGCGATGAGGTAGGTACAAAGTCACTTCTTGACTGGAGAGGAAATTGCCATACTTATGATAAATATTCCTATACTAGAACCGATGGAAGTACTGTTACAGTAGATCTGACTGGCGGATTCCATGATGCAGGCGATCATGTAAAGTTTGGTCTTCCAGAAGCATATGCTGCATTTGTACTTGGTATGAGCTATGATACGAACAAATCTGCATATGTAGCATCGGGACAGACGAATCATTTGCAGACAATCACGACACATTTTGCGGATTATCTGACTAAATGTGCTGTATTAAACAGCGCAGGAACTTCTGTGGAAGCGTACTGTGTACAGGTTGGAAATGGTGGCGGTGGTTACGATCATGGATATTGGGGAGCACCGGAAGCTCAGCCACAGAGCAATCGTACCGCATACTTCTCCAGCGATTCTTCACCACATACCGATGTGGTATCGTTATCCGCAGCCGCACTTGCCATGCAGTATAAAAACTTTGGCGGTGACAAATATTTAAAGACAGCAGAAATGCTCTTTGCATATGCAAAGAATCACAATAAGTCTGTTGGTACAACGTCTGGCAGCTTTTATGTATCTTCTAACTGGGAAGATGATTATTGTCTGGCAGCGCTCTTGTTGTATCGAATTACTGGAAACACAAGTTATCTGTCTGAATACAATCAGTATAAAAATGCAGATGCAGCTATGAAACCATATTGGCCGCTTGGCTGGGACAATGTCGGTCCGGCAGTGGCTTATTATGATGGAAATTCCAGTAAAATAGCATCACTTATGGGAATTTCAGATGGCAATAGTACCTATGGTGGCTATCGCTGTGTCAGCAATTGGGGTTCTGCCCGTTATAATACATCTATGCAGTACACAGGATTACTGTATGATAAATTGACATCGAAAGAAACATATCGAAGCTGGTCAGAGGGACAGATGAAATATTTGCTTGGTAACAATGCAGCGAAGCAATGTTTTGTTATCGGATATAATGCGTATGGACCAAAATACCCGCATCATAGAGCAGCTTCTGGATATACGGGTGGTGATCAGGGAACAACCGCCCAGAAAAATACATTGATTGGAGCTTTGGTTGGCGGGCAGAAAATTGATGGTTCTTATGTTGATTCTGCAAGCGATTATATATGTAATGAGGTAGCCATAGATTATAACGCGACTTTGGTTGCTGCAGCAGCTGCAATCTATGAAAAATACACATCTGATACAGAACATCAGTATATAGACAAAAACCTTTCATCCGGTGGCAGTTCCACACCTGATGTACCGAAGGAGGTTGCAGCAACAGGTGTTGCTTTGAATAAAGACACGCTGAGCTTCGAAATCGGAGGAACGAATCCTGAGACAGAGACAACCCTTGTTGCAACTGTTTCGCCGGATGATGCGACGGATAAGAGCGTGACATGGACTTCTTCGAACAACAAGGTTGCAACTGTGAATGCTTCTGGTAAGGTAACTGCGGTTGGCGCAGGTTCTGCAACAATCACAGCAAAAGCAAACGGAAGCACATCCGATGTGAAAGCAACCTGTGCAGTTACGGTATGGAAAACACCGGAGGCTCCGACACAGGCACCAAGCACAAGTGAGACACCGACGACAAATACGATTACATTAACACCATATGACGACTGCGAGTACCGCATTGCTCCAGATGGAACATGGCAGGATAGCAACGTATTTGAGGGATTAGGTCCGGATACAGAATATACATTTGAAATCCGTGTAAAAGCCGATGCAGATAACAACATTCGCGCGGGCGAGATTGTAACGATCAAAGTAAAGACCGCACAGGAAGGGGAGAAGATCGTAGAAGTAACAGGGGTTCGGTTTGACAATCAGCCTTCCGAGAAATCTATTACGATCGGAGATGCTGCTTCATGGAGCTTCCCGGCAACGATTTCCCCTGCCAACGCTACAGATAAGACGATTACATATACCTCTTCCAATCCAGAGGTTGCTAAAATCGATGCGACAACCGGTGTTCTTACGGCGGTTGCACCTGGATATACAGAGATTTCTGTAACAACAAAATCAGGCGGATACAAAGATACCGTTAAGCTTTCAGTATATAAGAAATATGAAACACCATCAGCACCAACACTTGCATCTAAGACAACGACATCTGTCACATTGAACAGTGTTGCTGGCTGCAAATACTCCAAAGATGGTGTGAACTGGCAGGATAGCAATGTATTTACAGGACTTACAGCCGATACAGCTTATACATTTTATGTAAAGAAAATGGCAAATGGTTATTGGCTGGAAAGCGATAAGAGTACAGGACGCACCATTACCACAGCCAAAGAGACAACCGGTGGTACGACTGGTGGCAACACCGGAGGAAATACAGGCGGCAATACAGGCGGCTCCACAGGTGGTAATACTGGCGGTTCCACAGGTGGTAACACTGGAAACAATACAGGCGGCAATACCGGAGGTTCTACAGGCGGTACCACCGGAGGAAATACAGGTGGAAATACAGGCACAACCACAACAGTTCCGAATATTACAGTATCCTACCGTACACATGTACAGACGTTTGGCTGGGAAGGAAACGAAAACGATATCAAGACATGGAAATCTAACGGTACTATGTCTGGTACAAGCGGAAAGGCAAAGAGACTCGAAGGTATCAATATTGTTGTAAATTCCGCGGAGGCAGGAAAAACAGCCAATCTTGGTATTCAGTACACGACGCATTGTCAGAGTTACGGCTGGCTGCCTTGGTCTGCAAATGGTGAGATGAACGGAACTGAGGGGGAAGCAAAGAGACTCGAAGCAATCAAGATTCAGCTCACAGGCGTAGATAAGGATAAATATGATGTGTATTACAGAGTGCACGCACAGTCTTACGGCTGGCTTGGCTGGGCGAAGAACGGCGCGCCATCTGGAACGGCTGGTTATGCAAAACGTCTGGAAGGTATCCAGATTGTGGTTGTAAAGAAGGGTGAACCTGCACCGGGTGCAAACTTCAAGGGTGTAAATGTTACGAAACAGTTGGCAAGCTATATTGCAAAGGCTGGATCGTCACCAGTTGTCGGTAATCCGGCGACATCCAACACGAATCCATCTGTGGTCGGCGAAAATGCAATCAATGTTGCGTATCGTACACATGTACAGAGCTTTGGCTGGCAGGGCTGGAAGTATAATGGACAGATGAGTGGTACTTCTGGATTAGCAAAGCGTCTCGAAGGTATCAATATCAAGCTGACAAACCAGACATACAGTGGCAGCATTGTCTATACGACACATGTACAGTCTTATGGCTGGCAGGGAAATGAGAACGATCCAAATACATGGAAACGCAATGGCGTTATGTCCGGTACAAGCGGCGAAGCAAAGCGTCTCGAAGCAATCCGAATTGCCTTGACCGGTGAGATGGCGGCACATTATGATATTTACTATCGTGTTCATGCACAGAGCTTTGGCTGGCTTGGCTGGGCAAAGAATGGCGAGGCTGCCGGAACCGCAGGACTTGCAAAACGTCTCGAAGGTATCCAGATTGTTCTTGTGCCAAAGAATGGTAAGACACCAGCGATGCGCTATCAGGGTATTACGAGTGTGAAAACACAGGCATACATAAAAAAATAAATCAGGGAGAAATCTCTGCGATAAAATCTTGAAAAAAAGCGCATAACTGTATATAATCAAACAGGAAATTACAAAGAATAAATTATTATAATTTAAAGGAGATAAACAATGAGTAAGAAACCAGTTGTATTGATGGTACTTGATGGCTATGGCATTACAGACAAGACAGAGGGTAATGCAATTTACATGGCGAACACACCTGTGATGGATAAGCTGATGGCAGAGTGTCCATATGTAAGAGGAAACGCTTCCGGTCTTGCAGTCGGACTTCCAGACGGACAGATGGGTAACTCTGAGGTTGGACATATGAATATTGGTGCCGGAAGAATTATTTATCAGGATCTGACATCAATCACAAAGGCAATCGAGGATGGCGATTTCTTCGAGAACGAAGCAATGCTTGAAGCAATTGCAAACTGTAAGAAGAATAATTCAGATCTTCATCTGTGGGGACTTCTTTCCGATGGTGGTGTTCACAGCCACAATACACATTTGTATGGTATCTTAGAGCTTTGTAAGAAGCAGGGCTTTGATCGCGTATATGTACATCCATTCTTAGATGGTAGAGATACACCTCCGGCATCTGGTAAGGATTATGTTGCAGCACTCGTTGACAAGATGCAGGAGATCGGAGTCGGTAAGGTCGCAAGTATTTCCGGCCGTTACTATGCAATGGATCGTGATAACAACTGGGATCGTGTAGAGAAGGCGTATGCAGCTATGGTATATGGTGAGGGCGTAAAGGCTGCAGATCCAGTACAGGCAGTTGCAGATTCTTATGCAAATGATAAGACAGATGAGTTTGTTCTTCCAACTGTTATCGAGGCAGACGGAAAGCCGGTTGCAACAGTAAAGGCAAACGATTCCGTTATCTTCTTTAACTTCCGCCCAGACCGCGCACGTGAGATCACAAGAGCGTTCTGTGCAGATGAGTTTACAGGATTTGAGCGGAAAGGTGGAAAGCTTCCACTGACATATGTATGCTTCAAGGATTACGATGAGTCTATCCCGAACAAGATTATCGCTTTCAAGAAGCAGGAGATTAAGAATACACTTGGCGAGTATCTTGCTGCAAATGGTTTGAAGCAGCTTCGTACCGCTGAGACAGAGAAATATGCACACGTTACATTCTTCTTCAATGGTGGTGTAGAAGAGCCAAATGAGGGTGAGGACAGAGTACTTGTAAAGTCTCCAGCCGTTGCAACTTATGATCTGCAGCCAGAAATGAGTGCACCGGAAGTGTCTGAGAAGCTCAATGCAGCCATCCGTTCCGGCAAGTATGATGTAATTATCATCAACTTTGCAAACCCAGACATGGTAGGACATACAGGTGTGATTCCTGCTGCTGTAAAGGCTGTTGAGACAGTTGA
>DHJV01000016.1 GCA_002404515.1 Lachnospiraceae bacterium UBA4711
TTTTTCAGCGTTGACTTGATAGGATGTATCTTTGTAACTGCCATATCTGTGCCAGCGCTCCTTTGATGTCCGCAACATCTTGTGTGTACAGCGGCCCCATGCTGTTCAGCCGCCGCGCGATCTGATTGACATTGACACCAATCTTCTGCAATTCGGCGGTCTGCGCCCGGATGTCGGTGGTGTCGATGTGGACAACATAACCATCTATCGCCATCTTTCGCAGATAGGCGGCCATATTCCGGGTTGGTATCAATTTCATTTTTTCTCGAATCAGTCGCCGTTCTTCTTCCGTCACATAAAATTTGACCTGCACGGTTCGTTTTCTGCCCTCCATTCGTTTTACTCTCCTTTCCGTTTTGAGGGTTTGGGACACTTCCCAACAAGTTGTTTTGCAGAGCAAAATACGGAAGTGGGTACACACTTCCTATGCTTGCCGATCTCCATCATGGTATCAGGCAGGGCGCACACAGCGTAAGTAGTGCGATCCTGCACTTCAAAGTGGGTCATGCCGTTATAGCCCATATTGATGATCTCATAATCAGACAGCAGGGGGCAATCTGCAACGGCTTCAAGCTCTTTCAGGCGGTCAAGATATGCGTTGATCTCTGCGGTTGTACCCATGCGCTCATCAATCATAGCAATGACTTCCGGGGTGAAAGTGTATTTGATGGTAAGGACATCGTAGATCATTTTCATGGCCTTATGAGAGCCTTTCAGCGGCTCAATAAGTTCGGCGGTTAATTTGCTACCGCACATTTCGATGATTTTAAGGGCGTTTGCAACGTCCGTGGAATGATCGGCGTAATCCTCTGCAAAAGAAGTGCCAAATTCTTTGCAGAACTGCCGGATCAGACCCCGGATGGAATCGGAAAACTGCTTATTCAGGTTTCCGGCTTCGCCTTTCAGCTTTTCGATAGCTTCACGCTTGCCAAAATCAGAAAGCCGCTGGTTAATATCAATCTGGCTGATCGTGTCGCGGATTTTCCCGGCTTCCTGCTTGTGGGTGTGCTTGAGCATCAAGGCTTTCTTTGCGTAGGTTTCATAAGATTTTTCCATTTTCGTTTTCTCCTTTATCAAAAATCAACGCCGAAATATCTGCACACTTCTTTGATTTCGGTGTAAATATCGCCGTATGTACCAAAGCGGGAACCAATATAGGGGTTGCCATTCGGGAAAGACAGTTTTGCAAGGTTGTGCAGTTCTTTCACAACTGCTACCAATTCGGGCAACTTTGCCTTAAATGCGGCATCACGTTCAAGTCCTTTTTCAGTCATTTTGTTCACCTCATGTTTTTAAGTTCTGTTGAACCACTTTTGATTTTCGTAGCGTTCAGCAAGTTGTTCAATGTTCATTGAATCCATGTTTTCTATCAGGTCTTTTAGTGCAGGGGTATTGAATCTGGAAAGTTCTGATTCAGCACTTTCTAAAATGTGCATGATTAGAGCAATATACAGAGCTAACCACTTTTCAGAATCAGAGTTTACGCGGATGAAATTGGATCGTTTTGCGGAATCCGTGAAATACAGAATCGGATCAGCGGGTAAATATAGCCCATCTGAACCACAGAACATATCATCAATAAAAACTTTGGTCTGCTTTGTAACGCCCGGCAATGCGTTGATATAGGCTTCACCATCGAACATATTTTCAAAATAATGTCTGTCGCTTATGTTTTTGCCTACCCAAAGCCGCCCATCTTCTTCAACATCCGCAAAAAGAACGGGGATAGCCTGTTTGTTCTTCTGTGATTCTTCCAGTTCCCGCAAGCGGTTCAAAAGCGTTCCTCTTGCCATTCTCTGTTTAATCATCCTGCAACCTCTTTTCCATGCTTGCAAGCCGCTGTACAATATGTTCATCTTCATGCAGAGCAACACCCAATTCAAGGATGGTTTTAGCCGCCGAAACCCGTGAAGAATCGGTTGCGGTGCTGTCGTTCATAACGGTTCGCAGAACTTCCAGCGATTCCAAACAATAGCCCTGCGCCTTGTGCATCGTTTCGCCGAAAATATTATCTTTGACTTCCTGCAACACGCTTTGAAATGCTACATCTTTCTTCAGCCTGTACAGCGTAGGAACGGAAATGCCGGACTTTTCAGCGGCTTCCTTGCTTGTTGGACAGGTCAGAAGATTCATTGCAACTAATTCTTTATTGATCCGTGCCACTCTTTCACCACCTTTCTGAATTTATCGTACCTCAATATAAATTATACCATATATAGCGTTTGCTGTGATTGAAATACACAACATTTAGTCATTTTGGGCAAAAATAAAAACCGGGGTGGTTAGCCCCGGTCGTTAATAATGCGGTATACGGAAGTAGCGGATAGCTTGTATTTTTCGGCGAGATCATCAACTTCTACACCGTTATAGAAGTCCCGGCGAATAGCGTTGTTGCGTTCCTGCTTTGATGTAAATTCACCTCTGCCCGGTATGTAAAGCCGTTCGCCGGGAAAGGCTTCTAGGATTTGCTTAAATACCTCACTGCCTGTAATGCTTTCTAGTAACTTCAAATTAACTTCGTTCTCGCTCAATCAATCACCACCGTTTGACGTTAATATTTCAAAAAGTGTTCAAAAGCGTTCAATCTGAATTAGAATCCAACGAAAATCTGTCAATTTGATATATATAAATTTATATTCTCTTTTATATAAAGAAATTTTTTTCAAATTTTTATTTCCTTATGCGTTAAAAAGGAAAATTTGCATTTCAGATTGACAGGTTGACACTTACTTTTGTTTGAAGAACTGCGGACGCTTCCCATTAAAGCGTTTTGTCGCGGTTTTCCAGCCATAGCGGTTGCAGATCGTTCTTGAAAAGTCTTTCTGTGCTTTAGGCTCTTCACCAATGCTGAAGCAAAAATCCCTGTAAGATGAATATAGCCCGGTGCTGTAATCAAAATTGATAGGTTCATTAAGCAACCGCTCTTCGTCAATTTCGTTATCCCGTAACCATTTCAGCACATTATCATTGTCGCTTGAAAAATCTTCCAAAGCCCGTTTGCTTTCATCCGTGGTGATAAAGCCATTGTTGCGAATCAGACTGCTATAACCCCGAATCGCCTTGTTGAGCAGAGCGGACATAGATTCATCGGATAAGAGTTTATCCAAAATGGCCGGGTCAAACTGTGGATCGTCTTTTTGGAAAACGTGCTTGAACTCAAAAAAAAACAAGTCGCCGTTCGATACCGTCAAAATCCTGCGAGAAGTCGGGATAGCTGTTCATCGTTGGATTATGCGGTTGAACCCATGCACTACCTTTCCGCAAACCCTATGCGCTATGTGAAGTTTCCAAAGATTGAGCGCAAGCCCCGCGAACGTATCGTGCTTACAATGGAAGATTGGAACAAAATCATTGAACGCTTCCCGGCTGGATCGAGGTTTCACATTCCGTTGATGATCGGCTTTTATACCGGGTTGCGTATCTCTGAAGCGTTTGGCTTGATGTGGGATGATATAGACCTTGAAAAGCGGGAACTTACCGTAAGCAAGCAGATTGTCAAGCGCAACTTTGGGGCAGATGTTCGGAAAGTCGTGGAAAAGAAAGGCAAGAAAGAACTCCGCTCATCGTGGTACTTTACCACACCCAAAACACCATCTTCCACACGAACGGTCAAGTTTGGCGAGACGCTCTATCAGGCTTTGAAGCAAGAGCGCACGGAACAGATGAAGAATGAATTGAAGTACGGCGAATACTACACGGTCCACGTTATAAAGAAAGAACTGGACGAAAAGGGCAACGAGATGCAAAGGATCGTACCCGTTCAAAAGTGCTTGCAATCGGCTTTACCACGAGTCAAGCTGGTTTGCATTGCAGAAGATGGGGAATACACCTCAACGGATTCTTTCAAATACTGCGCTAGGATCATCCACAAAGAATTGTTGCCTGCGTTCGATTACCATTCTTTGCGGCATACCCATGCAACGATCTTGATTGAATCGGGGGCAGATGTAAAGGACGTTCAAACCCGTTTGGGACACGCCAACATTCAAACCACCCTGCAAACCTATGTACATGATACGGAAGCAATGGCAAACCGTTCTGTTGATATTTTTGAACAGGCGATAGAGCAAAAGAAGCTGTCATAAGAAAAAAGAGGATTGAGCCGCCGAAATGTTCAACGGTTCAATCCTCTTTTTCGTGTTCAATGTTCAATGGTGGCAAATGGGTGGCAAATCACCATTTTTCAAGCCTTAAAAATGCTAAAAATCAAGGTTTCATGCGGGTTAATGCCGTGATACACTCGATATGACTTCCGTTGTCCAAACACAAATCGGTATCATTTTGGATGATAGGAAGTCGGAATTTGATGGATTTGAGCCACTGACCATTGGGTTGACGCTCCGGGTAAATCTGAATTTCAGAAATCAGGTGCTCCATCAGCTTTTTGCGTTCCACAGGACTCATAACATTGTAGAGCTTTTCAAAGCAGGTAAGAACTTTGTAAATATTATCACCCGTGACTTTGTCCGCTTCAATGGCCTGCTTCTTGGCACGGGCTTCCATCAGGTTATTTTCGGCTTCCTCGATTTTATCGTACATCTTGTAAAGCCGTTCGTCAAGGTCGGACTTGCGCATGATATAGTGGCGGTCATCCGGGTCAAGATTGTCGATTTCCTCCATAATCTTGGACTTCACGGAGTAATACTGGCGCAGCTGTTTTTCAGCGGCTGCGATTTCCTGTTCGATGGAGGTGGTATCTACTTTGCTGTTGATCTTTTCCTGCATCATGGCAGCAAACTTTGGATTGCTGACCAGCTTAATGATGACCTCCACGACAGCGTTGTCCAGAACTTCTTCCTGAATCTGCTTGTTGAAATCGCATTTCTGCCCACGCTGCATCTTGCGGTGTTTGCAGCTGTAATAGGAGAAAGATTTATAGGGCGTACCGTCTTTCTTGCGTTTCGTGCATTTATTGCTGTACATTCCGGCACCACAGATGGGGCATTTGACAAGGGAGGACAGCAAGTGTGCCTGTTCCGTTTTGCTGCGGTTGATTGGCTCATATCGTTTGGACTGTGCCAACAGCTTGACCTGCGCTGCATTCCACAATTCTTCTGATACGATGCCTTCATGCAAGCCGTCCACCAGAAGATAATTCTCCTGCGGCACTTGATGGTACTCGTTTCGGGTACCGTGAATCTTTTCAAGTTTGCGGCGGCCAAAAGCAATCTTTCCGCAGTAGACGGGATTTTTCAGAATAGCGCGAATCAGTGTTGCGCTGAAAAGGGGAGAGGTGCCATTTTGACGGGCGAGTTTCTGAAAGCCGTGTGTTTCCAGATATTTGGACAGACCATTTGCACCTGTGTCTGTGTTGACGTATTGCTCAAAAATCGTGCGAATGGCAGGAGCTTCATCTTCATTGATTTGCAGCACACCATCAGTCAAGCTGTATCCATAAGGTGCAAAGCCACCGTTCCAGCGGCCTTCCCGCGCTTTTTGTATGCGCCCTTCCATGGTTTGGACACGGATATTCTCGCGCTCGATTTCCGCAACAGCAGACAGAACAGAAATCATCAGCTTGCCCGCATCTTTGGAAGAATCGATGCCATCTTCCACACAAATCAGGTTCACTCCAAAGTCCTGCATGACCTGCAAGGTGGACAGCACATCGGCAGCATTGCGGCCAAAGCGGGAGAGCTTGAACACCAGCACATAGGAAACGCCATCTTTGCCGGATTTGATATCTTCCATCATCCGGCAGAAAGAAGCACGACCTTCAATGGATTTTCCTGATTTACCAGCGTCCTCATATTCGCCAACGATTTGATAATCGTTGAAGTCTGCATAGGCTTTCATGCGGGCTTTCTGTGCATCGAGCGAATAACCGTCGATCTGCATTGCGGTAGAAACGCGCGTATAAATGTAAACTTTTGTCTTTTCTTGCGGCATACGAAAACCTCACAAAACGGTTATTTCTTGTCTGTTTTCTGTTCCAGAAACTTGATGGAATCCAGATAATCCTGCTCCACGTCGCTAAGCGTTTTTGCTTTGTATTTCCGGTACTCAGTGGTGGCTTTATCAACGGCTTGCTTGTGGGTAACACTTCCATTGCCGACAAGGAGCTGTTCACCGCTCATGGTTAGAATGCGGTCAAGGTGGTTTGCCCAGTCCTGCATGGTCATAGGCTGTTCACGCTCTGCCTGACGCTCTGCAAAGTCCAGATAGCCGGAAACCAACTGCCCCATGGCACGGAGTTCTTTTTCATTCAGTTAGTTCTTTGCAATGGTAGCTTCTCTTAAAGTGGGCTGGTTTCCTGCAAAGGTAGTCAGCCCCATAAATTCCTTTTCGGCATCAACACGGTTGTAAATGACCTCGGCAGCAGTCTGGCCGTGGATAGCATAATGGATTTTGTTCTGAACTTTTTTGAAAAACTGGACAGAGATTTCTGCTTTTGGGTCATAGTCGATGCTGGTTGC
>DHJV01000102.1:0-9472 GCA_002404515.1 Lachnospiraceae bacterium UBA4711
TGAGAAAGTTGGTGTGATGTTTGGCAACCCGGAGACAACAACCGGTGGCCGTGCATTGAAGTTCTACGCGTCTGTTCGTCTGGATGTACGCCGGATTGAAACGTTGAAGGTAGGTGGAGAAGTTGTTGGTAACCGTACAAGAGTCAAAGTTGTAAAAAATAAGGTTGCACCTCCATTCAAGGAAGCAGAGTTTGATATTATGTTTGGCAAGGGTATCTCCAAGGAAGGCGATATTCTCGATTTGGCTGTTTTGCATGATATCATCAACAAAGCAGGTGCATGGTATTCTTACAATGGTGAGAAGATCGGACAGGGACGTGAGAATACGAAGCTGTATCTCGCCAATAATCCAGAAGTGATGGAAGAGATTGAACAGCAGGTACGTAAGAAGTGTGGGATTGGCGTAGATGCAGAACAGACAGAGAACGAAGAGTCATAAGCAACCAACTACATACAGTGCATTTGATACGGCAATTTATTATCTTACCTTCCGGGATCGCTCCCGGAAAGAGCTTTGCGAGAAACTGGCAGAAAAAGGATATGAGGAAACAGAGATTGCAGAGGCAATCGAGAAATTGATGTCCTATGGCTATATTGATGATGAACGATATGCTACATCGTATATTCAAAATCAGATGCGTGTAAAAGGCAGACGCCGGATTACAATGGAGCTTTCTGGTAAAGGGGTGGATTCAGAGATGACGCGTGAATTATGTATGGAGCTGGTGCCCGATGAAGCGGAGACGGTCTATGATTTACTGGAAAGACGTTATGGTAACTTGGATTTTTCGGATGAAAGACAGATGCGGCGCATGTATTCTTTTTTTGCACGCCGGGGATTTAAGTATGAGGATATTCGCAGAGCAGTGTCAGAATATAGAAAAAATATTGAAAAAATATAGAAAAGTAATCAATTTTTTCTTACAATTTGCATAAAAAAAATAAAGTATTCCTTGACACTAGTATAAAAAAAGTATAATATTTAAGTGTTGTAGTTATGCAATAAAACTAAATAAGGAGGTGCTCCTGAGTTGTCAGACGAAGCAATCAAGTATGTGATTTTCGCTGTAATACTCGTGGCTGCAATTCTCGTTACCTGGTTTTTAGCCATTGCGTATCGTAAGAACGTGGCAGAAGCAAAGCTTGGTAAGGCAGAGGATAAGGCTAGAGAGATTATAGATGAAGCACTGAAAGCTGCGGAGGCAAAGAAACGTGAGACACTTCTTGAGGCGAAGGAAGAAGCCATGAAGACGAAAAATGAGATTGACAAAGAAGTCAAGGATCGTCGGAATGAGCTTCAGCGTATGGAAAAGCGTGTTCTTTCCAGAGAGGAAAATCTCGACCGGAAGACCGAAGCCGTAGAGAAGAAAGAAGCTTCATTATCACGTAAAGAAGCAGAACTCACAAAGCTGAAGCAGGAAGTTTCAGATTTGGAAGCAAAAAGAACTCAGGAACTGGAAAGAATTTCAGGATTAACCTCTGAACAGGCAAAGGAATACTTATTAAAGACTGTTGAAGACGAAGTAAAACATGAAACAGCAGTCATGATCAAAGAATTAGAAACACGAGCAAAAGAAGAAGCAGATAAGAAGGCAAAGGATTACGTTGTGACAGCCATTCAGAAGTGTGCCGTCGATCATGTATCAGAGACAACGATATCCTTAGTACAGTTGCCTAACGATGAGATGAAGGGAAGAATCATTGGTCGTGAAGGACGAAATATTCGTACTTTGGAGACCATGACAGGTGTTGATTTAATTATTGATGATACACCGGAAGCAGTTTTGCTTTCAAGTTTTGATCCGGTTCGTAGAGAAGTAGCCAGAATCGCACTTGAAAAGCTGATTGTGGATGGTAGAATCCATCCAGCACGTATCGAAGAGATGGTCGAGAAGGCTCAGAAAGAGGTCGAGACTATGATGCGTGAAGAGGGAGAAGCTGCGACCCTGGAAGTCGGTGTACATGGCTTACATCCTGAACTTGTACGTCTTCTTGGTAAGATGAAGTTCAGAACAAGTTATGGACAGAATGCATTGAAGCATTCAATTGAAGTAGCTCATTTGTCCGGTTTGCTTGCCGGAGAGCTTGGGCTTGATGTTCGTGTAGCAAAGCGTGCAGGTTTGTTACATGATATCGGAAAATCTATTGATCATGATGCAGGTATGGAAGGTTCTCACGTATCCATTGGTGTTGATCTTTGTAGAAAGTACAAGGAGTCAGCAACGGTTATTAACGCTGTTGAGGCACACCACGGGGATGTAGAGCCACAGAGTTTGATCGCATGTATTGTACAGGCTGCAGATGCAATATCCGCTGCACGTCCAGGTGCAAGACGTGAGACGTTGGAGACATATACAACACGTCTGAAGTCCTTGGAAGACATTGCCAATGGATTTAAGGGTGTTGATAAGACTTTTGCTATTCAGGCGGGACGAGAAATTCGAGTAATGGTAGTTCCAGAGCAGGTAACAGATGCGGATATGGTATTACTCGCACGGGATATCTCAAAGAAGATTGAATCAGAACTTGAGTATCCGGGAACAATCAAGGTAAACTTGATTCGGGAGTCGAGAGTAACCGATTACGCAAAGTAATTATTTGTTATCAATGAAATTCATGGAAAGTATTGAGAATACAAGTTTTCAATACTTTCCTTTTTTGTTTATTTCCTGTATTATGTATAGAGATATAAAGCAATCGCGGGCGGAACAAATCATGAAATGTATTTATTCTGATTATAT
Organism: Lachnospiraceae bacterium UBA4711; assembly: GCA_002404515.1. Lineage (GTDB taxonomy): Bacteria > Bacillota > Clostridia > Lachnospirales > Lachnospiraceae > Coprococcus_C. The sequence goes on from DHJV01000102.1 coordinate 2,742, forward strand.
GGATGATGCGAAATAGAATAATGCATTTATTCTGTTTATACGGATGATGCGGAATAGGGAATAGAGTGGATGGAAAGGAATATAAATATGGTAGAATTTAAAAGAAAAAGCTTGGAATTATTATATGATGCGAAGATTGTAGCACTGTATAAGGATATCTTAGAGACACCGGATGGCGGAGAAGTTGTATATGATCTGATCAGGCACAAATCTGGTGGCGGCGCAGGTATCCTGCTTGTAGATGAGGAAGAGTGCACCTATCTGGTGCGGCAGTATCGTAATTCTCTGGATGCAGTAGATCTGGAAATCCCGGCAGGCGGATATAGTTTTCATGGAGAATCCGGTGAGACATGTGCGTTACGGGAAGCGGAGGAGGAGACCGGATGGATTCCACAGGATGTCTATCATGTAAGCAATATGATTTCTTCGGTTGGAACCTTTGATGAGAAGACAGACGTCTATATTGGACGCAATCTGAAGAAGGGCAAGCGGCATTTAGATCCGACGGAATTTATCGAGATTGTTCGAGTATCTATGGAAGAAGCAAGAGAGATGATTTATTCGGGTAAGATTGTAGATAGTAAGACAATTGTTGCGATTCTTGCTTATTATGATAAGAAAAGTCGAGGAATATTTAAGTAGACAGGCACATATGTTTTAGGGAGTGAACAATCACTCCCTAATTTTTATGCAGTAGGAGTATAAGGCAATGCCATATGAAAGTGAAAAACTGAAAAGCCGCGTATTTTATTATCTGTGCATGGTGCTGGCAGGCTGTATTTTAGCCAATATCGTGCTGCGATGCGATCGGAATCTGCAGGCATTTATACTGCCATTTACAGATAGCAGCCGGTTAGCAGGGGTATCGGTGCATCAGACGTTGCTCTATGTATTGTTGCAGCGGATAAAACAGGTAGTTGTCGTGTACCTGCTGTATAAGGTGTTCCCACCCAAGGCAGTATTCTCGATCGGGATGAGTGCGCTGCTATTTTTATTTGGATTTGTAATCAGTTGTCAGATGTTCTATCTGGGGCTTTCCGGGGTGTGGTTCCTGTTGCTATGTCTGTTTCCACATTATCTGATCTATCTTGGAATATTGTATTATCTGGCGGTGGAGGTACGCAAGGCCGGGGAGGATAAGAACAAAAAAAGAATGGCAGCGATGATTCTAATTCTGACGTTTTTTGTCGGAATTCTATCCGAGAGTATTCTTTCAAAAATTTTTTTAAAAAATTTTCTCCAATATATAGGTATGTAAAAACGTGCATTTCAACATATTGTAGAAATGTTACAAAATGTTACAAATATTGAAAAAATGTGAAAAAATTATGTTTGATTTTAGCTGAAATAGTAATTATAATGTAATAGATAAAGGCGAAAAGCAGTCGGAAAAGATTGCATTTTGTCGAGGGAATGGAAGGACTTTGGGTATGGAAACACAGATTGAGAATTACATTGATTACTTGAATAGCGTGAAGCATGCAAGTGCGAATACGATCGCATCCTATCGGAGAGATTTGAAGAAGATGAGCCGTTTTTTTGCGGACAGACAGTGTACGGATGTGCGTGAGCTTCGGGGAACGGATTTGAATTCGTATGTACTGGATATGGAAAGTCATGGTATGTCCACAGCGACGATATCCAGAAGCATTGCAAGTATGAAATCGTTTTTTCTGTATCTGTTGAAGCAGGGGGAGATTACAGAAGATTATGCGGATGCATTGAAGCCGCCAAAGATTGAGAAGAAGGCGCCAGAGACACTTTCTATCGAAGAGATTAATCTGCTCTTAGATCAGCCATCCCGCCTGACACCAAAGGAGATCCGGGACAAAGCGATGCTGGAGCTTTTGTATGCGACCGGCATGCGTGTATCAGAACTTATTAACTTAAAAATTACAGATGTAAATCTGACGATGAATTATATTTTATGCCGGGATGTATCAAAAGAGCGTGTCATTCCAATCGAGAATGTAGCGAAGATGGCACTGGAGAATTATATTAAGTCTGTACGGGAATCCATCAGTCATGGTAGTATGTTCCTCTTTACGAATATGAAGGGACAGCCGATGACAAGACAGGGCTTCTGGAAATTGATCAAGGCATATGCAGCAAAGGCTGGTATCGACAAGGATATTACACCGCATATGATTCGTCATTCCTTTGCATCGCATCTGGTATCAAATGGTGCCGATCTGAAGGCAGTACAGGAGATGCTTGGACATTCGGATATTTCGACCACACAGATTTATCTGCGCAGCAGACAGAGCAAATTGAAGGAAGAATATGAGAAAGCACATCCACGTGCAAAGATGGCTTGAATGCCATATAGAAATGAAACCAATATAGAAAGATAAAAATTCGTAGATGAAATAAAAAGAGAAAACCTCGTTATCAGAGAAAAAACGTCTGGTAATGAGGTTTTCTGTTTGTTATGGCAACGAGGAAAATTTACAACATTCCAAAATTATAATTCGTTACTGCTTGTTTTGCAGGTTCGTAAATACGCTGTCGCTGACACCATGCTTTAACAGGTATGCTTCCCACAGGGAATAATACTGTGCCTGCAGATGGATACCATCGTTGGAATAATCGGCTTTGACCCCCATTGGAACATCGCCGTCCATGTCACAGACACAGGTGTTCATATCAAGGTAGAAGATATGTTGTCCGTCTGCGTATTCTGCGACCAGAGCATTTCGGCAATCCACGTTGTCGTTGTTGTACACATCCGAGTTATCTGCGTAGCTCTGCGTAACATGCATCATACCCATGACGAAGATCACGGCATCTGGCTGTAATTCCTGAATCTGATCCAAAACTTTCTTATACTGCGCCTGATAATCCTTGGCGTAGCCGCTTCCAAGCTCATTGACACCACACATGAGGAAGATTTTTTTGTACTGTTTTGTAGCAAGTGCATTCGGGATTGTTTCGCCGTTTGCCATTGTTTTATCCATCAGATCCCAGATGGAAACACCATCTTTGTAGTAGAAATCAGCTGTTGTTTTGGTGCGGAGCGTACCGTAGTCATGCAGTCCTTCAATACGGGAATCACCGATAAAGGCTGCATCGTTAAAGTAGTCGGTATTTACAGTAATATAGTCGTAATTGGTTGTCTGTGCCACCCGGTCATTATCGTCGTAATAAGCTGAGCGTGCCTTACGCATCGGAACCGTGATATAGGTCGTTGGAATCGGTTCACTTCCATCGGTGCTGACTGCATCCGAAGAGGTTGCCGGTGCATCGGTCGATGTTGCCGCAGGGACAGGATTGGAGTCTGCGTCCGTACCGGTTGCCGTCACATCCTCCGGCTTTTTTGCATCGTCTTTTTTTACAAATGGATCTTCTTTGATCATGGCAGACATAAAGAGTGTATGATCCTTGGAAATCCGCAGCTTGTATTCGCCACCCATAGCACCGACAAGGGCATATAAGGTATAGCCGATGACGGAAAGCAGGATCAGGGATACAAGCGGACATTCCCGCAGGAAATCCCAGATTGTTTTTGGCTGTTTTCGTTTATTGTTGTTCATCATTATCACCCTCATTCAATCAGAACCGGAAATACAGGAATGGGTTATTTGCACCGGAGGCAATCTGATATACCGAGAGCCAGAAGAGTGCCAGCATGAGAATCTTGCATACCCATGTCTTGTAAAACCGCTTTAACAGGCGGATTGGAATCGGCGTACAGCAGATGGCACAGATCGCGAGCAGCCACCAGTAGGTGCCGAACAATTCCAGAAACTTCGGGAAGGTATTGATTTTGACCGATCCCTTGACCGGAAGGAAAAATAACCGCTTGATATAATTTCCGAGCGTTGGAAGATCGGAAATGTTGAAGATTGTCCAGGAAACCGGAATCACGATCAGCATATAAATATGGGATAAGATCGCATGTCGTTCCAGCTTGTCCAGCAAAAATAACTTCTCAATAGTCAGCAGTACGAAGAAGAACATACCCCATATAATAAAGTTCCAATCTGCGCCATGCCAGAGACCGGTGAGCAGCCATACGATAAACATATTGAGAATCATACGTTTCTGCCCCTTGCGGTTTCCACCCAGTGGGATATAGACATATTCACGGAACCATCTGCCGAGTGTGATATGCCATCTGCGCCAGAAATCCGTGGAGGAGGTGGCACAGTACGGGTTCTTGAAGTTCGTCGGGAACTTGAATCCGAGGATACGTCCAAGCCCGATTGCCATCAGGGAATATCCGAAGAAGTCGAAGAAGAGCTGCATCGAAAATCCCCACGAACCAAGCCATGCAGTTAGTGGATGGATTCCCATGACACCAGCCGTCATAACGGTATTCCAGAGTGAAGCTATTTTGTTCGCCAGCAGTACCTTGTAAGCAAGCCCGAGCACGAAGATCGTCGTGCCCCATTCAATCTTTGACAGACTGATCTTGCGCTGTCTGTGCAGATCATCTTTAACTTCTGCAAAGCTGACGATCGGACCGGCAATCAACTGTGGAAACATACAGAGATACGTTGCGAAATCTAAAAGTCCGTTGGCAATTTCATATTTCCTGCGGTAGATGTCAATTACATAGGAAGCAGCTTGAAAGGTGTAAAAACTGATTCCAAGCGGCAGGGTGAGCGACACAAGCTTTAATACGGTTGTACCTGCAATTCCATTGATGATGCCGATAAAGAAATTCAGGTACTTAAAGACAAATAACATCCCGAAATTAAAGACCATAGCGGCAATGAGCCAGATCTTTCGGGTTGTCTCTGTGGATGTCTGTGTGTCATCCTCCCGTTTCCATGCGGTGTAGATGTTAACGGCTGCAAAATGATTGACGAGGATGGAGAGAATCATCAGGATAATATACGAAGGCTCTCCAACGCCGTAGAAGATTAAGCTGCCGATCAGTAATATTATATTTCTGTATTTCGGTGCCGCCGCAAAATACACAATCAAAAAGATTGGTAAAAAGCGGAACATAAATTCAATACTTGAAAAGACCATTTTACGAAATCCTTTTTTCTATATATTATGAAAGATAAATTTTTTTCAGATTGTCCAGCTTTGCGGTTGCATTCTGCATCAGCAGATCCAATACGGTGATTGCACACATGGACTCAACGACAACGACTGCACGTGGACCGATAATCGGATCGTGACGTCCCTTGATCTCCATTACAACCTCTTCGTGTGCCCGTGTGACAGTATCCTGCGCCTGAAAGATCGAAGGCGTTGGTTTGAAAGAAGCACGAACGAGAATCGGGCTGCCGTCACTCATGCCACCCAGTGTGCCGCCAGAGTGGTTGGTACGCTTTTTGACAGTGCCGCCATCCATATAGAAGTTGTCGTTGTTCTCAGAGCCGATGGATGAGACAACCGCAGTGCCATCCCCGATTTCGATTGCCTTGACAGCACCGATTGACATGACTGCCTGTGCCAGCTTCGCGTCGAGTTTGTCAAAGACGGGTTCGCCAACACCGGCAGGAACACCGGTAATGATACATTCCACCATAGAGCCAACGGAATCTTTTTTCTCCATCATTTCACTGAGATAGGCGGCTGCGTCTGCTGCACAGTCGTTATTTGGCATATAGAGTGGATTCTGATTGATCATATTAAGATCAATCGCATCCTCTGCGACCTTGATCGTTCCGATCGCACGTGTGTATGCCGTAAGGGTAATGCCGAGCTCTTTTAAGACCTTGGCAGCAACCGCACCAGCAGCGACTCTGCCGATTGTCTCCCGGCCGGAAGAACGACCGCCGCCCCGGTAATCGCGGAATCCATACTTCTCATCAAAGCAGTAGTCCGCATGTCCCGGACGATAGCTTTCTGCGATAGAACCGTAATCCTTTGATTTCTGATCCTCATTCATAACAACGAGGGAAATCGGCGTTCCGGTTGTCTTTCCTTCGAAGATGCCGGACAGGATAGAAACCTTGTCGCCTTCGTTTCGCTTGGTCGTAAATTCGTTCTGTCCCGGCTTTCTGCGGTCGAGATAGATCTGGATATCCTCCTCAGAAAGCGCAATCCCAGCCGGACAGCCGTCGATGACAACACCGAGTCCTTTGCCGTGTGATTCGCCCCATGTAGTGACTGTAAATAATTTTCCGTATATAGAACCTGCCATGGTAATAAATTCCTTTCATATTTTAATATGCATTTGGAGAAATTATACATCTTTTTGTGAAAAATAGGAAGAGGCTGTTGATTTTTTCCTATACATGTGCGATAATGTTACAAAATTGTTACAAAACAAAGAAGAGGAATAGCAGATGAAAAAAATTTTAGCGAGAATATTGATATGTGTGATGGTGCTTGGACTGGTTCAGACAGGAAATACAGCGGGCACAGCGAAAGCAGCAAGTACAGATGCAGATATTTATTATGCAGTACATTGTCAGACGTATGGCTGGGGACTTGGTGTTGCCAAAAACGGCGAGGTAACTGGTACACAGGGACAGGCGAAGCGTCTGGAATCCATCAAGATCTGGGTAAAGTCCGAGCTTTCTGGTAGTGTGGAATACGAGACACATTGTCAGACGTATGGCTGGAGCATCGGGACAAAGAAAGACAGTGAGGAGTGTGGAACGACCGGAGAGGCAAAACGTCTCGAGGCAATCAAGATCCGTCTGACCGGACAGCTTGCTGAGGTGTATGATGTTGTATATCGTGTACACAGACAGACGTATGGCTGGACAGACTGGGTAAAGAATGGTACTGAGTGCGGAACAACCGGACAGGCGAAGCGTCTC
>DHJV01000102.1:9518-9764 GCA_002404515.1 Lachnospiraceae bacterium UBA4711
CTCGAAGCAATCCAGATCAAGCTCGTTCGTAAAAATGGCGCCGATGATGCAGATCTCAAGTATACGACACATGTACAGACACATGGCTGGCTGGATTATGTGGAAGATGGTAAGCAGTCTGGAACAACCGGTGAGGGAAAGCGTCTGGAGGCAATCAAGATTGATGTGCCAAATACAAGCTGTACAGGTGGTATTACCTATTCCGTTCATTGCCAGACCTACGGCTGGCTTGACTGGGTAACGAAT
>DHJV01000025.1:0-13447 GCA_002404515.1 Lachnospiraceae bacterium UBA4711
GTGCTTGTTGTACGACCGGAACTGTCCCTTCGCCAGTACCTTTTCCCCAATGTGGGATTTTTCTACATCAAACAGGCGATCGGAAACCATCAAAGGAATCACGTCATGCGCATCGCTTAATCTGCTGACTACCAGATCCACCATGTAGAATCCCTCTCCGAATATCTCATGGCTGAATCGGAAATCTGATACGATTTCTCCTGCTACTACCACCTGATTGTTGTTCAAAATCTTCTCTGTCATATTTTTTCCTCCCTCTTGTCAATGTTCACAGCCTCATTTATATCCCCATATAAACTGTGAATTTTTAATATTGTACATTTACAATATATGCGTGCCTATATTGTAATATTCCAAACTTTTTCATTTTTTTCCTGTGCTTCGCTGTCGCAATACCTCGTATGCAATCACCGCGGTTGAAATCGCTGCATTTAACGACTCCACCTGTCCGCACATCGGAATCCGGATCAGATCATCTGCTTTCGCGCTGATTTCATCTGACAAGCCATTTCCTTCGTTTCCGATCAGAAATGCACAGCCTCCGGTAAAATCCTTCTCATAGAAAGTCTCTCCATTCAGATGTGCCCCGTAAACCCGGATTCCGCGCGTTTTCACATGCTCGATTGCCGCCGCCAGATCCCCGGCTGCCACGATTGGCATCCGGAAAATCGATCCCATCGTCGAACGGATTACCTTCGGATTATAAATATCAACCGTATCTGCGCTCAGGATAATACCGGTTACTCCCGCGCCCTCTGCGGCTCGTATAATTGTGCCAAGGTTTCCCGGGTCCTGCAGCCGTTCGATAATCAGCAAAAACGGTTCCGCATCGCCTGCAAATAAATCATCCTCCGTTCTGGCTGTCTGGTATACCTCTGCCAGAATCCCCTGCGGCGTATTCGTATCCGACATACTCTGAAAAACCGAATCCCGGACGATTTCCACCTCCGCCTGTGTCCGGTTACAGATATCTGCGAATTTGTCCGCCATGCTTTCCGCTACATAGAGTGTTCGAATCGCACCTGTAGGGATTTCCCGCACCATGCGGATACCCTCCACGATATAAAGCCCGGTCTCTCTGCGCCGGCTGGCGGATTTGACCAGTTTTTTTATCTCTTTTACTTTGTCGTTCGATGCTGACGTTATCACGATTGTTCTCCGTTTCCTTTCTTGTCTAAGAGAATGACATTTGCCTCTCCATAGGTCTGCTTCAATTTCTCTACCAAAGTCTCACTGGCATCGACCCGGTATAAATCCGGGAGCTGCTTAAGCTTGATATTTTGCTCCTGTCCTTCTCCGGCTGGCTTGATCAGTACTTTTACAATCACCCGTCCCGGATACTGCCGAAGCGTTGCATAGAGTTCCTGCTCCTGTTTCATATACGTCTCTAACTCTGTGAAGCGCAGCCACAGTTCCTTACCGGCTGCCATGCGCTCCTGCCGGATTTCATCAAAAGTCGTCATTTTCGAGAAGAGCAGCTTGCCGCCCCGCTCATCGACCGATGCATTTCCTTTGATCAGCACCTTCGCATCCTTCACAAACCGGTTTTTGTTCTGCCGGTAATCTCTGGCGAACACAACCACCTCGACCGACCCATACAGATCCTCCACGGTAAGAAAAGCCATCTCATCGCCGTTCCGTGTTGTCTTCTTCGTAATCTCCGTAAGCAGGCCGCCAATCGTATAGCTGGATTTATCCACGACCCGCTCCCGCTCCTCAAATTCCATCTCTGCTCCGGCATTTTCATCGTCCTCGGTATCTGCCAGAAACGCCGTTGATTTCGCGGTTGTATACTCTTCTATAATATCCAGATCATCTTCCAGCGGATGTCCACTGACATAGATACCAAGAATTTCCTTTTCCTTCGCAAGCAGCTCATCCTTCGGGTATTCCTCCACATCTGGATAGTGCACCTGAAACTCGGCCTTTTCTTCCTCTCCAAGGAAATCCATCAGAGACATCTGTCCACTCATCGCATTTTTCTTTTCTTTCGCGGTCTGCTCTAACACAGCCGGATAAACCATCATCATCTGATGGCGGTTGTAGCCGAAGCTGTCAAATGCGCCTGCCAAAATAAAGCTCTCGATTGTCCGCTTGTTTGCTTCCTTCCCGGAAAGTCTCGTACAGAAATCCTCCAAGCTTGTAAATGGACCATTCGCAACAACCTCCTGATGAATGACCTCTGTCACGCCATCTCCAATACTCCGCAAACCCGACAAACCAAACCGGATCGCATTTCCATCGACAAGGAAATCACCGCTTCCCTTGTTGATATCCGGTGGCAGAATCTTGATGCCAAGTGATTTACAGGTCTGAATATAACTGCTCATCTTCTCCGTATTTTCACGGACAGACGAGATCAACGCCGCCATATATTCGACCGGATAATAGATCTTTAAATATGCCGTCTGATACGCGACAACCGCATACACTGCCGCATGCGACTTGTTAAATGCATAGTTTGCAAAATCGACCATATCATCGAAGATTTTATTGGCTACTGATTCCGGAATGCCATTTTTTACACAGCCTGGTACGTTTAATTCCTCATTGCCGTATACAAAATACTGCCGTTCCTTATCCATAACGTCCGCTTTTTTCTTTGCCATCGCACGACGCACCAGATCAGAACGTCCCATCGAATATCCGGCAAGCTCCATTACAATCTGCATAACCTGCTCCTGATACACCATACAGCCGTATGTTGATTTCAGGATTTTCTCCAGCTTCGGTGTATCATAAACGATACTCTCAGGATGCTCACGGTTTGCCAGATATTTGGGAATAAAATCCATCGGTCCCGGACGATACAGCGAAATTCCGGCAATTACTTCATCCAGATTTTTGGGCTTCAACTGTTTCATGAAGGACTTCATACCGGCACTCTCCAACTGGAATACACCGTCGGTTTTTCCTTCCGATAACAGTTCATAAACTGCCGGATCAGTCAGATCCAGCTCGGACATATTGATCTTTACCCCATGATTGGCTTCGATTCGGTCTAATGCATCCTTGATGACGGTCAGATTTCGCAGTGCCAGGAAGTCCATCTTCAAAAGTCCCAGCTCTTCTACCGGATCCTTCTCATACTGGCAGACAATACCGCCATCCACGCTTCGCGCAAGCGGTACATATTCCTCAATTGGCTTCTGACCGATAATAACCCCTGCCGGATGAACACCGGTATGCCGCTGCAGACCTTCGAGCTTCATTGCCATGTCGAGCAGTTTTGTTACATCCGGTTCGTTCTCATACATTTCTTTCAGGTCGGGACTTACTTTCAAAGCCACCGGAAGGGTGACATCCTTCACGCCCGGAACCTTGTTCGGGATTGCCTTTGCAACCTTATCACACAGACTATACGGCAATGCCATCGCACGGCCAACATCGCGCACGCACATCTTCGCCGCCATCGTACCGAACGTGACGATCTGGACAACCTTTTCCTTGCCGTATTTCTGTACAACGTAATCAATGACTTCCTGTCTGCGGTTGACACAGAAATCAATATCTATATCAGGCATTGATACACGTTCCGGATTCAGGAATCGCTCAAACAGCAGATCATACCGAAGCGGCTCGATATCCGTAATATACAGGCAATAGGATACGATTGATCCGGCGGCAGAGCCTCGTCCCGGTCCCACCGGAATGTCATGGCTTTTCGCGTAATTGACAAAATCCCACACGATCAGGAAATAATCTACAAAGCCCATCTGTTTAATCATGTCAAGCTCATAATGCAGACGGTTCTTTACCTCATCTGTAACCTCCGGATACCGTTTTTTCGCGCCCTCCTCGCAGAGCATCGTCAGATAGGAGAACGAATCATAGCCCTCCGGCACATCGTATTTTGGAAGCTTCCGCTCGCCAAACACGATCTCAACATTACACATATCTGCAATCTTGTTTGTATTCTCCAGTGCTTCCTTTGCATATGGGAACAGTGCTTCCATTTCCTCCGGGGATTTCAGATAGAACTGCCCTTCCTCATAACGCATACGATCCTCATCGTTGACTGTCTTTCCTGTCTGGATACAGAGCAGAATATCATGCGCCTCCCAGTCTTCTTTGTTAATATAATGGGAATCGTTCGTGACAACCATCGGGATACCGGTTTCTTTGGATAACCGCATCACGCCCATATTGACCGTACGCTGATCCGGGATGCCGTGATCCTGCATCTCCAGATAATAGTTGCCCTCGCCAAAGATCTTCAGATGGCGCAGTGCTGCTTCCTTTGCTTTCTCATACTGCTCCTGCCGCAGATCCGTTGCAACCTCACCGGCAAGACACGCAGAAAGCGCAATGATACCCTCATGGTATTTCTCCAGCACCTCCATGTCCACACGCGGTTTATAATAATACCCCTCTGTGTAGCCACGTGTCACAATCTTACAGAGGTTGTGATAGCCCTCGTTATTTTTTGCAAGCAGAACCAGATGATAATACCGGTTTTCTCCCTTTACCACCTCGCGGTCAAACCGGGAACCCGGTGCGACATACACCTCACAGCCGATGATCGGCTTGATTCCATTTGCCTTACATGTCTTATAAAATTCAATCACGCCGTACATCGCACCATGGTCTGTGATTGCAAGCGCATCCATGCCAAGCTCTTTTGCACGTGGAACCAGCTCCTTGATCTTCGCTGAACCGTCCAACAGACTGTACTGCGTATGCACATGTAAATGTGTAAATTTCATCTTATCTCCTAGTAATCTTCTCCATATGGGAACAAATATTTCAAAAATGGCAGGTACTTCGCCAGCTTCTTCCGGCGCAGCGGAATCACCTCGTAATTATGAATATAACGGAAGGTGTATGCCTCGCCCTTTCTCGCAAGCATGTTCAGATACTTCTCCAGAAGCTTCGCGGAATCCGGGTGCAGCAAACGTCTCGATCTGCCATTCATATAATAATCGAGCGGCTGTTTCTCATAATATTTGTCCTTGTTATAAATCTTGCAGGCAGCCACACGGTCACAGAACATCTCGATCACATATTCCTTTGGCATCTTACAGCCAACCAGCAAATGCTCCGTATCGTTTCTGTCGACATTGTAGTCCACCCAGTACTCCAGATGATGCTTGTTTCTTCCCTTGTGGTGCAGCCACGAAGAGGTGTATCCCTTGTCCTCACGCTCCGCATCGTTCGGGCTGCGGTTTCCCTGATAATATTTTGCGCCCATCGAGAACTCCGTCCACGAATATTTGGACAAGTCATGCAACAGTCCCTGCTTATATAATCCAACCGCAAAGCAATGCCGCATTACCATGATCTTATGCGCAGTAATCGTCTTTAAATGTTCCAGCCACTTCATTTTTAACATCTCTTTTCGCCTTCTATTTTATTTCTGTGTACCCTGTGCCGCATGGTACTGTCCTTTCAGTCCATCCGTCACTGTCACCTGATTTTCCTTGTCAATAAATACTGCCTCTGCCTTGTACTTCTGTAACAAGGGTAACGACTTCTCATAGCCAAGCACATAGCACGCGGTCGAAAGCGCATCACTATATAACCCATTCTGACATACGACCGTCACCGAAGAAAGTCCTGACTCCGCCGGGCAGCCGGTTGTACGGTCTAAAATATGATGATACCGTATACCATCTTTCTCGATATACTTCTCATAATCGCCCGAAGTAGATACACAGGTGTTGCTGTCCGAAGCAAATTCCAGATATCCTATCATATCCTCGGCATCGCCCTGTGGATCACGGATGCCAACCCGGAATGCACTGCCATCCTGTTTTGTACCATACACGAGCACGCTTCCGCCGACACTGATCGTTCCACCGCTTACCGCATCCTCTTTTAATATCTGCTCTGCAATATCCAACGCGAATCCTTTGCCGACCGCACCAAGATCTAACACCATATCTGATTTGCCAATCGTCACCGTCTGAGATTCACCAATCGTCACTGCCTCATACCCGGTCTTTGCAAGTGCTTCTTTAATCTCTATATCTGTTGGGACACGAAAATCTTCCTCGGCCGCAGACTCAATATTCCAGACGTTTGCCAGCGGACGGATCGTGATGTCTAAGCCGCCCTCACTATCCCGGCATATGTTATACGCCTGTGTCAGTGCCAGATACAAAGTATCCGAAACCTCTGCCGCCTCTCCTGCCATATATGTGTGGTTCAGCTTATATAAGGCACTGCCCTCCTGCCGCCACGAGATTTCCTGCGCATCTAAGTCTTTGATTGCCTGTTCGATCTTCGCATACTCCGTATCCTCCGCCCCATACAGACTGACCGACACGGATGTTCCCATCGCAAAGCTGTATGTCGTCTGTCCATCTGCAAGCTGGCTCCCTTTTGATGTATCCTTCCGTGCATTCCCCCACCGGTACAGTATGATCAAAAGTCCGGCTGCTGCAAGCATACCGGCCGCAACGACTATTTTTTTTCCAATTCCCTGCCGCATATCAATGATGATATCCTTCCATTCGTTTTGTGTATTCGTCAAGCTGTTCTTTTAACTTCTTATATTCTTTCTCCTTTAACTCCCCGGCTGCCTGATATTCTGCCAGTTTCACCTCCGCCTGCTTCCGCGCGGTAATCGCCAGATCCTTGTAGTTGTTCTCCAGATTGATCTGCACTTCATGAAACAGTGCTTCTATCTCTTTTTTCGCCTGACTCGTTTTTCCAAATAACAAAACCTTCACTTCCTTTTTCACGGAAATCTTCGAAACATTTGTTCGCATAATTATGTTTTAGTATACCATTTTTTCATGCTTATTTCAATGTATGATTGAAAGTCCTCCCGCTTTTTGATAAAATGCTCTGGTAGAATTTGTTTGAAACACGCAGGAGGAATTTATCATGCTGTTAGCATGCCAGAATATATCAAAAGCATTCGGCACAAAGGAAGTTTTAAAGGATATCAGCTTCCATGTCAACGAGAAAGAAAAGATTGCAATCGTCGGTATCAACGGTTCCGGAAAGACGACGCTCCTTAAAATCATCATGGGCGAAGAATCCGCCGACAGCGGGCAGGTCGTGATTGCAAAGGATACCACGATCGGGTATCTGTCCCAGCATCAGGATATCTCCTTTGACAACACAATCTATGGCGAGATGCTTGCAGCCAAACAGTATATCCTCGATTTAGAGGCGAACATCCGCCGCTTAGAACAGGATATGAAACATGCAGAAGGTGCTGAATTAGAGAAGATCTTAGAGACTTACAACCGCCTGAGCAGCAAATATGACCGCGACAACGGTTATTCCTATGAAAGCGAGATTACAGGTGTCCTGAAAGGACTTGGATTTGGTCCGGAGGACTATGACCGACACATCAACACATTATCCGGTGGACAGAAGATGCGGATTGCACTGGGACGTCTGCTTCTGACACGCCCGGACATCATCATCCTCGATGAGCCGACAAACCATCTGGATATGCCAAGTATTTCCTGGCTGGAATCGTTCCTGTCCTCTTATCCGGGCAGCGTGATTGTTGTCAGCCACGACCGCTATTTCATTGACCGGATTGCGACACAGATCGTAGAAATCGACAACAAAAAGGCAGCCATCTACCACGGAAACTACACATGCTTTGCATCCAAGCGCGCAGAAATACGTGCCAATATGATGAAAGCCTACCTGAACCAGCAGCAGGAAATCAAGCATCAGGAAGCTGTCATCACGAAGCTCAAACAGTTTAACCGTGAAAAATCCATCAAACGTGCGGAAAGCCGCGAGAAGATGCTCGATAAGATTGAAGTGTTAGACAAGCCGGCTGAGGTTGCATCCGAGATGCGGCTTACCTTAGAGCCATCCGTTGAAAGTGGAAATGATGTCTTAACCGTCACGCATCTGGCGAAATCCTTCGGCTCAAACTGTCTCTTCAAGGATCTCGATTTCGATATCAAGCGTGGCGAAAAGGTTGCCCTGATTGGCGGAAACGGAACAGGAAAAACCACTATCTTAAAGATGGTTAATCATCTTGTGCCAAAGGATGCCGGAACGATTGTCCTTGGTTCACGTGTCCATATTGGATATTACGATCAGGAGCATCAGGTACTCTCTCTGCACAAGACGATCTTCGAAGAAATCAGTGATGCTTATCCGGATCTGACAAACACAAAGATCCGAAACGTATTGGCAGCCTTTTTATTTACCGGGGACGACGTATTTAAGAAGATTGAAGATCTAAGCGGTGGTGAGCGCGGACGTGTGTCTCTTGCCAAGCTTATGCTCTCCCCTGCCAACTTCTTAATCTTAGATGAGCCGACAAACCATCTGGATATTCAATCGAAAGGTATCTTGGAGGATGCGATCCGCAGCTATACCGGAACCGTATTTGTTGTCAGCCATGACCGTTATTTCATCAACCGGATTGCAACCCGGATTCTGGAATTAAAAGATGAACAGCTTTACAGCTTTATCGGAAATTACGATTATTACGAAAGTCACAAGGAGCAGGTGTACGAAGCGGCTGCGCCGAAACAGACGGATCCTTCCACAGATGCTGTGACAGCACCATCCACCGCTTCTTCCGGCAAAGATGATTACAAAAAGCAAAAAGAAGAACAGGCACGACTTCGCAAGAAAGAAAATGATATCAAGAAAGCAGAACAAAAGATTGAAGAAACAGAGGCAGCAATTGCGCAGATTGATGAAGAATTTTTAAACCCGGAATACGCAACGAACTCTGCCAAGTTAGGTGAGCTATCAAAAAAGCGCGAAGAGCTGGAAGAATCGCTCTCCGCACTTTACGAGACCTGGGAAACCCTGCTCGCCTAGGTTAAAAATAAGTTTTCTCGAACTGATCGACCGGCATCGGTTTTGCAAAATAGAAGCCCTGGAACAACGTACATCCAAGCTCCTGCATATACTGAAGCTGGTCTTTTTGTTCGACACCTTCTGTCACCACATGGATATCCAGTTCCTTTGCCAGATTCAGCACCATTTCCAGAATCATCCGGCTACGCTCCGGATCTTCATTTCTCCGCAGGAACTCCATGTCAATCTTGATCGCATCCAGATTCATATCCTGCAGCATATTCAAAGATGAGTACCCACGTCCGAAATCATCCATTACCACGCGGAACCCATACGTCCGAAGTTCATCGATCAATTCCAGATGCTTCTTTGCATCTTTCATAACAGACGTCTCTGTAATCTCCAGATGCAGCTTACCTGGATCGATCTCATAACATTCCACCAAAGTTGTCAGAGTCGTATAAATATCTAAGAAATAAAAATCCTTCGGCGATACATTTACCGATATATAGTACTGTTCTTTGCCCTGTTCCTTCCATCGCTGCAGTTCCTTACAGGCCAGTTCCCATACATACTGATCCATTGCACTGATCAGCCCGGATTTTTCAAACACTTCCACGAACTCCTCCGGCAGCATCATGCCATGCACCGGACGGAACCAGCGTACCAGAGCTTCCGCCCCCAGCATCGTTCCCTGCTCATCCACCTGTGGCTGCAAATACAACCGGAACTCCTGCTTTGCGATAGCCGAACGAAAATCGCTCACCATATGCTGTCTCTCGAGCATCTGCTTCCGCAATTCATCATCATAATAAGCGATTGACTGCTGGTAATTACCTTTGATCGACTCGATTGCAAGAAATGCACGGTCACAGTAGACAGAGACCGGCGTCTTCACATTTCGGATTGGACAGATTCCAGTATAAATCCGCGCATGATACGAGTTATCATCACCGATACGGCTGATCAGATCCAATTCCTCCAGATACCGCTCATGGTTGAGTTTTTCCTCTCGCACGCAGACAGCAAACCGGTCCGCCGAAAGTCTTGCCAGTACTGTATCTCCCGTCGCCAGATTTCGGAACATATTTGCCAGCGATCGTAACACCGCATCACCACGTTCAATTCCAAACACATCATTGATAATCTTGAAATTCTGAATATCTGCACACAAAATGCTATACTTGACATTTGGATTTGCTATGATCTGCTGTTCCACCACCTCGTAGAAATGTTCGCGGTTGAACAGGCCCGTCAGTGAATCATAATTGCTTCGATACCGTTCTTCCTCCAGACGCTTCCGATGTTCGGTTTCATCGTGCAGCACATAGTAACATCCGATAAACCGGTTATCCTCATCCCAGATTCCACGATACCGCGCCACAAAATAGTGATGTTCCCCGTCGATATCCGTCTCGCCCTGCCAGCTGCATTCCTCAATTTCCTCTGGATTTCGGTTGTTTACCCATGTCCGGTAATACTTTTCAATCTCCCGGATATCCTTATCTACATGAAATACCTGTTTTGCATATTCATTGACATAGATGCACCTGCCATTGATATCCATGCAGATAACCCCGTCTGAAAAGTTCTGCACTGCCATAACAAGTGTTTTCTCCACCAACCCCTTCGGCACATACTGAAACGTAAAATAATAAATAGCCGCTGCAATAATCCCATAAAACAGTACAGAATAGTCAAACTCTAACTTCAGGATTTCATAAATAACATTTGCAGCAATCGTGAACAGGAAGCAATACAAAATTGCAAAGTACTGCTTTACATAGATGCGTGCAGCCTTATAGATCTCATATAACAGCAACAGCAATATCAAAATAGCAAATGCGTACACAAATGCCTTATGATACTTATACATACTCGTCCGATGTGCAACCTTATAATAATATCCACTGGATTCGTCTCCGGACAAAACCACAGAAAACAGGTTCTTCTGAAATACATTGATAAAACACAGCACTCCATCAATTGCAATCAAAGCTCCAACGATGATGCCTCCCCATTTATTCACAAATCTTTCCTGCGTAAAATCATTGATGTATATAAAAAATAACAGAAGTACAAAATCACTGCACCAAAAATACAGACCATACGATACCAATGCAAATATCTCATTGATATTCAGAATCGTCATAGCGTAGAACAGGATTGTTGACGCAGCAACTATATGCAGCCGCACCACATCCTTGACAACCTGTGTCCGTTCTGTTTGATTGATTATAATAATGCGATATGCCAACAAAACAATCATAATCAGCATAACCGCTAACATCGCACTCTTCAATCCTATCTCTCCTACCCTTCAGTTGGAATATACTTGTCTTCATAGTCCCAGACTGACATTGGTTTCGCAAAATAATACCCCTGGAACACATCACATCCCATATCCTTCAGCGCCTCTACCTGTTCTTTCGTCTCAACGCCCTCAGTTACAACCTCCATACCAAGCCGTTTCGACAGATGAATCACGTTGCTGACAATCGACATGCTCCGCTCGTTGTTTCTCGTCTTGCGCAGGAACCCCATATCCAGCTTGATCGTATCCATCTTAATATCCTTCAGCATGTTCAAAGAGGAATATCCGCTTCCAAAATCATCCATTTCCACCTTAAACCCATACTGCCGTAATTTATTGACCAGCCGGATTACCTTCTTCATGTCCGACATAACCGCTGTCTCCGTAATTTCCAGGTGCAGATTTCCTGCTTCAAACCCATGCTTCTGTACTAGCCCGGTAAACACTTTATAGATATCCATATAATAAAAATCACGTGGTGAAATATTAACAGACAGATAAAAGTCTGCATGTCCCTGTCTTCGCCAATCGCGAAGCTGGATACAGGCTTTCTCCCAAATATATCGATCTAATTCACTAATCAAACCAGTCCGTTCAAACAATTCAATAAATTCGCCCGGCGGAATCATGCCCCGCTCCGGATGTATCCAGCGAACCAGTGCCTCTCCACCACGAACAACACCGTCCGCAGATATCTGCGGCTGAATATAAAAGCAGAACTGTCCGCCCTCTAATGCATCATGGAACTGGCTGATGATTCCCTGCTCCTTGAGTGCCGTCTCACGCAGCTCCTTATCATAATATACGATACGGTTCGCCACATCGTCTTTGATCGTCTTGATTGCCATGATTGCACGATCACACATCACAGCCACCGGCGTATTCCTGTCATCTACCTCATAAATTCCCATGTACATTCGCAGGCGGAAGTTGGAATTTCCCTCCATCTGTTCGATCCGTGAGATCTCCCGGCGGAACACATTTTCCCGAAATAAATTCTTTGGCAAAAGCACCGCAAAACGATCTCCTGCCAATCGTCCATAAATGCATCCCTGTGGAGTCTTTTGTTTCAAACTTTCTGCCTGCTTTACAAGGATATCATCACCCTTTTTCGAACCATATACATCATTCACAATCTTAAAATCACGGATATCACTGCACACAATATAGAACTCCGTGTCTGGATTGTCGTGCAGCATCTGTTCTGCACACTCATAAAAATATTCCCGGTTGTAAATTCCTGTCAGCGTATCGTGGTTTGCCTTATACTGTTCCAGCTTGACACGTTCCACCTCTTCCGTCCGGTCATGCATTAGAAAGAAGCTTCCAATCTCATGATTGTCATAAATCATCTTCTTATACTCAAACTGGAAGAAATGCAGCTTCCCATCCAATTCAAACTTTTCTTCCCATGTGCTATCCTCAATATCGCGCAGACTTCTGCCATGTAACCATTTCTGCAGATTCTTATCGAACATTGAAAGTTCATCCACACGCATGATTTTTTTTGCCTGCTCATTTGCATGGATACATTTTCCTTTTACATCATAACACACAACGCCGTCATCAATCGTCTTGATAAAGAGTGCCAGCATCTTCTCGACCAGACCCGCCGGAACATGAAAGAACGTAAAATACGTGATTGCACAGCACGACAATGTATAACCAATCAACGAAAAATCATATACGTTTCCAAATCTGAAAAACAACATATTTGCAATAGCTGTTAAAATAAGCGTTATAATAACTGAACGGTAATTTACCCGGAAAATCTTCGGACATTTCGCTCTTCTATAAATCAGCACAAACAGACAAGCAGATGCAAATGCATAGCAAATCAAAGTATGAACGGTATACAGCATACCAAAGGTTTTCACACCGTAATAAATGTTTCCAAACCGGTCTGTGACCGGCATTAAACAGAATACTCTATGTGTTTTAAGGTTTGAAAACAGTACAACCGCATCTGCAAACAGTAAAACATATGTTACCACGCGCAGCCATGCTTTATTCCGATATGTATTGGAATACACACGACTATATATGAACAACGACAGCGTCATAAAATCAACACTGAAATAAAAAAGTGCATAGAAAAACAATGCCAGCTTCTCATCGACTGTCATCAATGCCATGCCATACAGCACTACCATGCCGGTCTGCGAAAGCAGCAGCCCAAACACAGTATTCCGCAATGCGCTTTTCTCCATACGCTGCACAATATATATACAAAATAAGAGGGGAATCAATAAGATAACCAAACTCCCAAAGAATATATATTTCAATATAAACACCCCAAATCATATCATTTCAAAATCTAACAATACTTAGTATTATTTTATAAAATTCGGCATAGGCTGTCAACTTAAATGGCACAAAAAAAAGACCTCATCGGTC
>DHJV01000025.1:13498-13695 GCA_002404515.1 Lachnospiraceae bacterium UBA4711
TGTACCTTCAGAACTTCATACAAAGATCATATATCTAACCTTTAACAATCCATCTTTCCGTTCTCTAAACCTCTAAGGATAAGCCCTCGACCTATTAGTACTTGTCAGCTGAACGTATTGCTACGATTACACTCCAAGCCTATCAACCTTGTAGTCTTCAAGGGGTCTTACTCTAATGATGGGATATCTTATCTTGA
>DHJV01000128.1:0-2986 GCA_002404515.1 Lachnospiraceae bacterium UBA4711
TCTGTCTCATACTCAACGTGAGCAGTAGAAATAGTGATACCTCTTTCTCTCTCTTCTGGAGCCTTATCGATATTCTCGAAATCTGTAGCTGTGTTACCAGCAACTCTAGCAGCCAATACCTTTGTAATTGCAGCTGTTAAAGTAGTTTTACCGTGGTCAACGTGTCCGATTGTACCAATGTTACAATGTGGCTTTGATCTGTTAAACTTTTCCTTTGCCATTATAATTTCCTCCTTAATATAGCCCCTCCGGGCAAATTATTTGCCCTTTCCGGGCGTTTACTCGGCTAAAAATCATTATATTAAAATATAGCGATATTTTCAAGCAATTTTTTAAAATTGTCCTGCAAATATATACTTTGCAGAATTAAGAGTTCTTGTTTGCAAGAACCTTCTCCTGAATGTTCTTTGGACACTGCTCATACTTCTCGAAGAACATAGAGTAGTTACCACGTCCCTGTGTAGAAGAACGAAGCTCTGTAGAGTAACCGAACATCTCAGCAAGTGGAACCAATGCCTTAACAATCTTTCCACCACCGATATCGTCCATGCTCTGGATCTGTCCACGCTTTGCATTCAAGCTACCGATTACATCACCGAGGTACTCCTCAGGCATTGTAACCTCAACCTTCATGATAGGCTCAAGAAGCACTGCTCCACCCTTTGCCATAGCATCCTTGAATGCCATAGAACCTGCAATGTGGAATGCCATCTCTGAAGAATCGACTTCATGGTAAGAACCATCATAAACAGTTGCCTTAACACCAAGTACCGGATATCCGCCAAGGATACCAGCCTTTGCTGCTTCCTCGATACCTTCACCAACAGCTGGGATGTATTCCTTAGGAATAGCACCACCGACAACAGTTGACTCGAAAATAAACTGCTCTTCACCGTTTGGATCCATAGGCTCGAACTTAACCTTACAGTGACCATACTGACCACGACCGCCAGACTGCTTAGCGTACTTGCTATCTACATCAACAGCCTTAGTAAATGTCTCCTTGTAAGCAACCTGAGGTGCACCAACGTTTGCCTCAACCTTGAACTCACGGAGAAGACGATCAACGATAACTTCCAAGTGAAGCTCGCCCATACCTGCGATGATTGTCTGACCTGTCTCTGAATCTGTATGTGCACGGAATGTAGGATCTTCTTCAGCAAGCTTTGCCAAAGCTTCACCCATCTTACCCTGATCATTCTTTGTCTTTGGCTCGATAGCAAGCTCAATAACCGGCTCAGGGAATTCCATAGACTCAAGGATTACCGGATGCTGCTCGTCACAGATTGTATCACCAGTTGTTGTAACCTTGAAACCAACTGCTGCAGCGATATCACCAGAGTAAACCTTGTCGATCTCTGTACGAGAGTTTGCGTGCATCTGAACGATACGTCCAACACGCTCCTTCTTACCCTTTGTTGCGTTCAGTACATAAGAACCTGAGTTCAATGTACCAGAATATACTCTGAAGAATGCTAACTTTCCTACGAATGGATCTGTCATAATCTTAAATGCGAGTGCTGCAAACGGTGCCTCATCAGATGAAGGACGAGTTACCTCGTTACCATCTTCGTCTGTACCTGTGATATCTGGGATATCTGTAGGAGCAGGCATGTACTCGATAACGCCATCAAGCATCTTCTGAACACCCTTATTCTTATATGCAGAACCACAGAATACTGGAACTGCCTCGTTTGCGATTGTACCCTTACGGAGTGCAGCCTTCATATCTGCTACAGATGGCTCCTCACCCTCAAGATACTGCATCATAAGGTCATCATCAAGCTCACAGCACTTCTCTACCAGATTCTCATGCCACTTATCTGCAAGTTCCTTCAAATCTGCAGGAATCTCTGTAATCTCGATATCTGTACCCTCATCATTCTTATAATAGTATGCATCCATTTCGAACAAATCGATCAGTCCGATGAAATCATCTTCCTGTCCGATTGGAATCTGTACAGGAATTGCATTCTTGCCAAGACGGTCAATGATTGTCTGTACAGACATGAAGAAGTCTGCACCCATCTTATCCATCTTATTGATGAATGCCATACGTGGAACATTGTATGTGTCAGCCTGACGCCATACGTTCTCTGACTGTGGCTCAACACCAGCCTTTGCATCAAATACACCAACCGCTCCGTCCAATACACGAAGGGAACGCTCTACCTCAACAGTAAAGTCAACGTGTCCCGGAGTATCGATGATGTTGATACGATGCTCTAAAGCACCCGGCTTCTTCTTATGATGATCCTCTAATGTCCAGTGACATGTTGTAGCGGCAGATGTGATTGTGATACCACGCTCTTTCTCCTGCTCCATCCAGTCCATGGTAGAAGCGCCATCATGAGTCTCACCAATCTTATAGTTTACACCAGTATAGTAAAGAATTCTCTCTGTAAGAGTTGTCTTACCAGCATCAATATGTGCCATGATACCGATGTTTCTTGTTCTATCAAGTGGATATTCTCTTCCAGCCAAGGTTTTTTCCTCCTTATTTTAGTATATATGCACCCGAAAACTAGAATCTGTAATGAGCAAATGCCTTGTTTGCCTCTGCCATCTTGTGCATGTCTTCTTTTCTCTTAACAGATGCGCCTGTATTGTTTGCTGCATCCATAAGCTCTTTTGCAAGTCTTTCTTCCATTGTCTTCTCACTTCTTGCACGTGAGTAAGTTGTCAGCCAACGAAGTGCTAAAGCCTGTCTTCTGTCAGGTCTTACTTCGATTGGAACCTGGTATGTTGCACCACCGATACGTCTAGCCTTAACCTCGAGGAGTGGCATGATGTTGTTCATAGCCTNNTATGTTGCACCACCGATACGTCTGGCCTTAACTTCGAGTGATGGCATGATATTATTCATAGCAGCATCGAAAACCTCTAAAGCCTCCTTACCAGTCTCGTTTGCGATACGGTCAAAAGCACCGTAAACGATCTTCTGAGCAACACCCTTCTTACCATCAAGCATGATGTTGTTGATAAG
>DHJV01000128.1:3089-3362 GCA_002404515.1 Lachnospiraceae bacterium UBA4711
CGGTTCTTCCCTCCTTAATTATTTTTGGATCTTTCAATCCGAATTAATTCAACGGTACTCACATTCCCCTCAATAGAGATACAACAAACCGTTACCTGTTGTACTTGAGTATTGTGGAAATGTGTTCGTGCGGAAATTGCTATCTTTCCTTAAATATATAATATGGAAAACATAACCCACTTTCGCACTTTTTAGTTCTTGAAATACGAACTGTTACAATACTAATCTACCGATTTATTTTGCATCCTTCGGTCTCTTAGCACCGTACTTAGA
>DHJV01000076.1:0-2803 GCA_002404515.1 Lachnospiraceae bacterium UBA4711
AATCCTCCCAATAAACCGAACACAGTCGCCATACTTTCGTTCATGTTAATTCTTCCTTCCTCTTTTGAGCATTTTAAGCCGATTTAAAAGCCACCCTGTCACCGTTTTCCGCGTGCAGAATAGCTTTCATAATCAGGATGATATCGAATTTTGAATATTGCATCTATCAACAGAAAGTAAAGAATTGTTAAATGTATGTAAAATTGTTTTACAAAAGAAAAAAGCGCCTGACTGGCGCTTAAATTTCTTTGATTTTATCACGTAACCGCATCATATTCGTATCCATATCGGCAATCACATCGGAATACCGTTTCAACTCCTGCACGATTTCCTCCGTGTCAACCAAATCCTTCTTATAGAGCAGCTGATAATCAAGGACTGACCACGAATCCATCGCAACGGTACGAAGCTGTAATTCTACCTTCATCCATTCTGTCTTTTTTGACAGATAGATCGGAACAGACAGGATCATGTGCACACCCTGATATCCGGACGATTTCGGTGTTTTGATATAATCCTTGATCTTCAGGATCTTGATATCATGCTGAATCTTCAGACATTCCATCAAAGCATAAATATCATCCCGGAATATGCAGGTCACCCGCACACCAACGATATCATTCAATTTCTTTTTTGCATTATCTAAGTTGATCGTATACCCCTTGCGACGCAGCTTCAGGAAGATACTCTCCGCACTTTTGATACGGTGTGTCAACCGTACGACAACCTCACGCTGTAGATTCTCCTGCAGCTCCAGATTGATCATTGTCAGCTTCGACTCTATAATCTGGATTGCCCACATACACCGAAGCTGATATTCCTTATCCGATAAGGAATTTGCAAAATCCGTAATAATCTTACGGTCATTCTTTGTAATATGTAATTGTAACTGTTTTTCCTGTTCCATAATATTTATATATGCCTCATTCATTCTTTTTATTCTATCAATATCAGGTTAAAGTTTGTTAAATCTATGCAAAATGCACTTGCATAAAGTGTTTTTACCCCCTATACTGTCTATATGCGGGTTATCTGCCTGTACCGAATGCACCATAAGGCGATGCCGCAGGAAAGGATTCTCAGGTATGAAGGGTTACAAATATACAGTCAATAAACGGCGTGCAAACCGGCTTGCCTATCGGTTTCTTGGATTTATGTTTCTCCTTGTCGCCACCTTGCAGGCATTTACAATGATCCATGGCTATGCGAAGCATCTGGTGTTAACAGCATTGTTTGTTACATTTGTTGGCGCCTACGGAATCTATCTCGTAGTAATGTCCTTCCGGAAGCAGGCTTTTTCAGCAACCTATATCTTTGATGATACCGGATTTACAATCGAACACAAATATGGCACAACCCATTATGACTTCGACCAGATCAGGCATGTGACAATGGTTATTCCAGATGAAAGCATGATCTTCTATATTCTGAATGTTTTCACAGAGAAGGAACGTTATACCATTTCATTTATGATGCAGAAGGAATTATGTGAGAATATCTATGAATTTATGCATGCACGTTTACCAAAGAAAGACACGGAAGATTAGTTCCGTGTCTTTTTTCTCTCCTCCTAATGGAGCAGACGCTCCTTATGAAAGTTAATGGAGCTGAGGGGAATCGAACCCCTGTCCGAAAGCTCTTCCATTACAGCTTCTCCCATTACAGTTTGTATATTAGATTTCCCATACAAAAACGCCTACAAACAGGCTTTCCTATATGGTAGCTTCATGAATTTTCCGAAACCGCAAAGCTTAAGCCCCGGAGTGTCCCACTAAGTCGATGCCAGGATTCTAAGTTGTGGGGAACCTAGAGCTGACAGCTGCCATAATTAGGCAGCGTACGCGTAATTTTCGTCTGCGTTTATATTTATTTTCCAAGTTTTAGCGTGGTCCTGGTCCACGAATGGCTGCCATAATTTCTAAACCCCCGTCGAAACCAGTACAACCCCTGGTTTGATTGACGAAAATCTATATATATCCCACTTTAAAAAGTGTATATACCTGTTTTTACTCTGCATCTGTTGCAGAAGAATCCTCTGGTGTAGCATCGCTGTTGCTTGCAGTTGGGAATACATATCCTGCATAATTTGCTGCCCAATATTGTTGTGCCCAATAATCATAAACCGATGCATTAATCGTTTTATTTGCCTGTCGTGTTTCATAGCTTTTCTGATAAGCACGCCTGCCCAGAGGGAAACCGACCAACGCACCTAAAATAGCGGCACATACTAAAATCTCCACAACCTGTTTTGCTTTCTGTTTTTTCTGAATCTTCTTTCGGTTCTTCTTCTCTTCCTTATAGCGATCTACTTTTGCCTGACTCATACGTTCTCCTACCTTAACTTCTCATATTTATTCCAGATTACGAATCTTGAAGTCCCGTTCAACCTCACGCTTCATATCCTTTTTCGCGATATCATCCCGCTTATCGTACAGCTTCTTACCGCGTGCCAGTCCAATCTCTACTTTGACAAGACTGTCCTTGAAGTAAACCTTCAAAGGCACCAAGGTATATCCCTTCATCTTTTGCTGTCCAATCAATTTGTTGATCTCATAACGATGCAGCAAAAGCTTTCTCGTCCGGAGTGGATCTTTGTTGAAAATATTTCCCTTCTCATACGGAGAAATATTCATGCGATAAACATACACCTCATCGCCATCCAAACCGACAAATGCCTCTTTGATACTGCATTTTCCCATCCGGAGAGATTTCACTTCCGTTCCAACTAAAGCAATGCCTGCCTCGTACGTGTCTTCTATGAAGTAATCATGATATGCTTTTTTGTTATTGGCTATCAGCTTCG
>DHJV01000076.1:2834-3554 GCA_002404515.1 Lachnospiraceae bacterium UBA4711
TCGCCACAGTTTTCAACTCCTTCTATATTACCATCAATTAACGAAAAATCAATGGTTTTCTTAATTTTATCACATTTTAACACTTTGATACGCACTTTGTCACCCAGTTGATATTTCTTTTTTGTTTTTTCTCCAACCATCGCATATTCCTGCTCGTTGAAATAATAGAAATCATCATACATATAGGCAACAGAAACTGCACCTTCCACTGTATTATCCAATTCCACAAAGATGTAGTTTGAGGTAACACCTGAGATAACTCCATCGAATTCTTCCCCGATGTGCTCCGACATATACTCAATCTCTTTTAATTTGATAACATCCCGCTCTGCCTCTTCTGCCCGGCGTTCCTTGGCAGAGTTATCGTCCGCAACGGTTGGCAGAATATGACGGTAATGCTCAATCCGCTTCTCAGAAAGCTCTCCATGCAGATTCTCCTTGATGATCCGGTGAATCTGCAGATCCGGATACCGACGGATTGGAGATGTAAAATGGCAATAATATTTACAGGACAGGCCAAAATGGCCGGTACACTCCGTTGAATAGCGCGCCTGCTTCATCGAACGGAGCATCATCTTACTGATCAGTGCCTCGTATGGCTTACCCTCAATCTGGTCGAGAATCTTCTGCAGCTCCTTCGGATGCGTCTCATCTCTGGATGCCTTGATAAACAGGCCAAAATTGTTGATAAATGCCGCTAAGATATCGATCTTCTCTTCA
>DHJV01000044.1:0-6154 GCA_002404515.1 Lachnospiraceae bacterium UBA4711
CTGATCAACGATGAGTTACAGGCAGCTCTTTACAAGAACGATATCGAGCCAAACCTTGAGCCAGGCAACATGCTTATGTTCGCACATGGTTTCAACATTCACTTCAATCAGATCATCCCACCTAAGGATGTTGATGTAACAATGATCGCACCTAAGGCACCTGGTCACACAGTACGTAGTGAGTATCAGGCTGGTAAGGGTACACCTTGTCTGATCGCTGTATATCAGGATGCAACAGGTAAGGCTCAGGATCTTGCACTTGCTTACGGTCTTGGAATCGGTGGCGCAAGAGCTGGTATCCTTGAGACAACATTCAGAACAGAGACAGAGACAGACCTCTTCGGTGAGCAGGCAGTTCTTTGCGGTGGTGTATGTGCACTTATGCAGGCTGGTTTCGAGACACTTTGCGAAGCTGGTTATGATCCGAGAAATGCATACTTTGAGTGTATCCATGAGATGAAGCTGATCGTAGATCTGATCTACCAGTCAGGTTTCGCAGGCATGAGATATTCTATTTCCAACACAGCAGAGTATGGTGATTACATCACAGGTCCTAAGATCATTACAGAGGAAACAAAGAAGACTATGAAGAAGATTCTTCGTGACATCCAGGATGGTACATTTGCAAAAGACTTCCTGCTTGATATGTCTTCTGCAGGTGGACAGGCTCACTTCAAGGCTCTTAGAAAGCTTGCTTCTGAGCATCCATCAGAGAAGGTTGGCGAGGAAATTCGTAAGTTATATAGCTGGAATGGTGAAGGAAAGCTGATCGATAACTAAGATACACATTTTGAAGAACCTAGATCCGTTTCGATCTAGGTTCTTTGTTTTTTGATAAGGAAGCACGCGGATGCGTGCACAGGTCATTACGTTGCCGAGTGGTGACATATGATAGGTGGTGTAAGTTATGACATGTTTGGAAGCACAATCAAATATTATGGCATTCATAGACAAGAAACTTCCGGACGATGTAATCCCGGGTTTTGTAAAGCATATGAAGTATTGCAAGAATTGCAGGGAAGAGCTGGAGATTTACTATACGTTAATCGTCGGGATGCATCAGGTCGATAACAACCAGGAGCTGTCACAGAATTTTGCAAAGGATCTGGAGAATGAACTGAACCGTCTGGAACACCGTGTAAAGCAGGCAAAGCGTTTTAAGTTTTCTACATTTGGACTTGTGTTTGGTGTTGCGGTCGTATTTTTGTTTTTTGTATATAACCAGTGCTTGGACAAGGTGTATAACATTGAACAGCGGATGAAACTGGAAGCACAGGGGGATACTTATTTTTACGATACATTTGGCCCGGAGATGTCCGTTTGCTTAAATGATATTGTACAGGAAGTGCAGATCGCACAGCAGCCAAAAGAATCAACCTTTTATGAGAAGCTGCGTGAATATCAATTAACCCATCCGGAAAGTGAGGAGACGGAGAGCGATGAATAAATTATTACTGATTGACGGAAACAGCATCATGAATCGGGCGTTTTATGGAATCCCGGATATGACAACGAATGAC
The DNA here is from genome assembly GCA_002404515.1 of Lachnospiraceae bacterium UBA4711. Classification (GTDB taxonomy): domain Bacteria; phylum Bacillota; class Clostridia; order Lachnospirales; family Lachnospiraceae; genus Coprococcus_C. Next base: position 1,521 of record DHJV01000044.1, read on the forward strand.
GGGAGACATACCAATGCGATTTATGGTTTTTTAAATATAATTTTGAAGGTAATCGAGGAAGAGCAGGCAACACATATTTGTGTTGCTTTTGATTTAAAGAAGAAAACATTTCGCCATGAGATGTATGAGGCGTACAAGGGAACGAGAAAGGGCATGCCGGAGGAACTGCATGAACAGATGCCACGGATCAAAGAGATCCTGCGGGCAATGCACATTCGTATCGTGGAACAGGAAGGCTTTGAGGCGGATGATCTGATCGGTACGCTCTCGAAAAAAGGCGAGCGCGAGGGCTTTGCCGTTACGATTCTGTCGGGGGACCGTGATCTGTTGCAGCTTGCGACAGATACCGTGCTTGTGCGTATCCCGAAGACAAAACATGGCAAGACAGAGGTCGAGGACTATTATGCAAAAGATGTGGTGGAAACTTATGGTGTAACGCCGCTGATTTTCATAGATATGAAGGGCTTGATGGGTGATACATCGGATAATATTCCGGGTGTGCCGGGAATCGGTGAGAAGACAGCAGCAAAGCTGCTTGCGGAGTATGGTGACTTAGATGGCGTCTATGCGGCAGTGGACAACATGAAAGCAAGCAAGATGAAACAGAATCTGATCGAGAACAAAGATCTTGCATATCTGTCCAAGACGCTTGCAACGATCAAGCTGGACTGCCCGATTCCGTTTGAGTTTTCAGAGGCAGTGTATCACGACCCATTTAATGCAGAGGCGTATACGTTATTTGAGGATCTGGAGTTGAAGAGTTTTTATAAGCGTTTTTCTGTGGAAAAGAAGGAAGAACTGATTTTTGAAACCGTATTGATCGACGAGATTGACGGCTACAATGCCTTGCTTGCGAAGCTGCAGAAGGCAAAGGAGGTTTCCTTTGCGTGGATTACACAGGAGGAAGAAGCGCTTGGCGTTGCGGTCTGTATGGACTTGGAACATGTCTATCTGATCCGGTTTATGATGTTTATCACGGAGGCGATGGCTGCAGACAATCTCCTTGCGTTGAGCCGGGAGTATCAGGTGCGGTTGGCGTGCATGCATGTGAAGAGACTGCTCCCTTTTCTGGATTTCCACGAGGAGGATATGGTTTTTGATGCCGGACTTGCGGCGTATCTGTTACAGCCAAACCAGTCTGAATATGAATACGATACGCTTGCAAAGACATATCTGGATGTGACGCTGCCATCAGAGAAAGAAGTGCTTGGCAAGGAAAAACTTGGATATTTCTCCTTTGAAGATGAAAAGCTTCAAAAATGGATGGGGTATCAGGCAATTGTGCCATATAAGGTAAAGGCGGTTTTGCGTGAAAAATTAAAACAGACAGGAATGGAAGCTCTCTATGATGAGATGGAGCTTCCGTGTCTGTATGCGTTATATGAGATGGAGAAAAATGGTATCCGTGTTGATGGCGAGGCACTGCATCAGTATGGAGAAAAGCTCCGCACACGGATTGAGGAGCTCACCGAGGAGATTTATGCGATGGCAGGCGAAGAATTTAATATCAATTCTCCGAAGAAGCTTGGCGAAATCTTATTCGAAAAGCTGGGATTAAAAAATGGAAAGAAAACAAAGACTGGGTATTCGACGAGCGCAGAAGTATTAGAGAAGCTTTCAAATGCACATCCGATCATACCGAAGATATTAGAATACCGTCAGCTCACGAAGTTAAATTCCACCTATGCAGAGGGACTGGCTGGTTATATCCGTGCAGATGGAAGAATTCATGGAAAGTTCCATCAGACTGTCACGGTGACGGGACGTATCAGCTCGGCAGATCCGAACCTGCAGAATATCCCGACGCGTATGCCGCTTGGCAGGGAAATCCGTAAGGTATTTATCCCAGAGGAAGGATCGGTGTTTGTCGATGCCGACTATTCCCAGATTGAGCTGCGTGTGCTCGCGCATATGTCCGGGGATGCGGCTTTGATTGCAGCATATCAGGCGAATGAGGATATCCATGCAATTACTGCATCGCAGGTATTTGACGTGCCGCTTGATCAGGTGGACAGCACCCTTCGCCGGAAGGCAAAGGCGGTAAATTTTGGAATTGTTTATGGCATCAGCTCTTTTGGATTAGGACAGGATCTTGATATCTCCAGAAAGGAAGCGGAGGGTTATATCGAAAAATATTTTGCAACCTACAGAAAAGTCAAAGAATTTTTAGACCGCACCGTGGAGGATGCAAAGAAAAACGGCTATACTGTTACGATGTTTGGACGGAGACGCCCGATTCCGGAGCTCGCTTCTTCCAATTTTATGACACGGAGCTTTGGTGAGCGTGCGGCGATGAATGCTCCGGTACAGGGAACCGCGGCAGATATCATCAAGATTGCTATGGTACGTGTCAATCGCCGGCTCAAAGAAGAACATTTGCAGTCAAAGCTTGTACTCCAGATCCACGATGAGCTGATTATCGAGACAAAAAAGGAAGAGTTAGAGACGGTGCAGAAGCTTCTGGTGGAAGAGATGATGCATGCGGCAGATCTTTCCGTGCCGCTTCTTGTAGATGCAAATGTCGGAAATAGCTGGTACGATGCGAAGTAAAGATATGCAGGGAGATACAGAATGCTGATATTGGGAATTACCGGGGGTGTCGGCTCCGGGAAAAGTAAAATATTATATGATCTGTCCAGTCTGTATGGTGCGTATATTGTGGAGACAGACAAGCTTGCACATACGTTGATGGAGCCGGGACAGACGGTATATCAGGCGGTTGTGGAAGCGTTTGGCACAGAGATTTTGCAGCCAGAAGCACCATATGCGATTGACCGGGCGAAGTTCGCACAGATTGTATTTGCAGACAAAGAGAAGCTTGCACAGTTGAATGCGCTTACCCATCCGGCAGTGAAAACCTGGATTCAAAATGACATCGAGGAGAAGCGGAAACAGGGGGTGGAGATCTATGTGATCGAGGCGGCACTTCTGATCCAGGATGGATATAAGGAGATCTGTGATGAAATTTGGTATATCTATGTCGATGAGGAGACACGGATCAGACGACTGATGAAACAGCGTGGCTATACTGAGGAACGCTGCCGTGCGATGTTCCGCAGTCAGGAGCCGGAATCGTATTATAGAAAATATGCAGATTTCACTATAAATAATCAATTAGACTATGAAAATTCATCAAAACAACTAAAAGATAGGTTGAATATCTTACTTGGAGATGCTATAATTTTAACTAATCATGGGAAAACAGACTAATTTCGGGAGGAAACAGGCGTGACAACAGTGAAATATCCAGAACCCTTAATATTTGGACTGGACATCGGTACGCGAAGTATCGTCGGTACAGTCGGATACAAAGAACAGGAACGGTTTCATGTAGTTGCGATGGCTGTCAAATACCATGATACCCGTTCGATGATTGACGGACAGATCCATGATATTGCAAAGGTCAGTCAGGATATTGTTGAGGTAAAACAGCAGTTAGAGAAGCAGTTAGGCGGGCGAAAACTGCGTGATGTCTGCATTGCGGCGGCTGGCCGTGTTTTGAAAACAGCGATTGGACACGGGGAGTATGAATTTTCCGAGAATACGGTTATTACACAGGAATATATCCATTCAATCGACCTGATCGGTGTGGAGCAGGCACACAACGAGATTCTGCAGGAATTAAATGAGAGTCATGAGACAACAAAATATTTCTGCGTAGGCTATACTGTTGTGAAATATTTCCTGAATAATTATGAGATCACGAATCTGGAAGGCCATAAGGGAACAAAGATTGCGGCAGATGTGCTTGCAACATTTCTACCGGAAGAGGTTGTGGACAGTCTGTATGCGGCTGTGGAACAGGCCGGACTGTATGTGACGAACCTTACCTTGGAGCCAATCGCGGCGATGACGGTTGCGATTCCGGAGCAGTATCGCCTTTTAAATATTGCACTGATTGATATCGGAGCCGGTACATCGGATATCTGTATCACAAAAGATGGCAGTGTAATCGCGTATGGTATGATCCCGGCAGCCGGAGATGAGCTGACTGAGGCGTTGGTGAAGAAATATCTGATTGATTTCCGGACCGCGGAGAAGTTAAAGACGGTCAGTGCGCGTCGGAAATCAATTACATACAAAGATATCATGGGAATTTCTCACAAGATCACTCCAGAGGAAATCTATCAGACGACCGAGGAGGTAAAAGAGGAAATCTCGAAGAGGATTGCGGATAAGATCATCGAGTTGAACGGCGGAACAAGTGTCAGTGCGGTGTTTGTAGTCGGTGGTGGTGGTAAACTGCCGGGATTTACAGATACACTGGCAGAAGATCTGGATCTTCCGTCAGAGCGTGTGGCACTGCGCGGTGAAGAGGTGATGAATACGATTGATTTTCAGGTGGAGGGCATTAAGAAAGATCCACTCTATGTGACACCAATCGGTATCTGCCTGAACTTTTTTGACCAGAAGAACAATTTCATTTTCGTCAATGTAAATGGCGAACGTGTAAAGTTATATAACAATGACAAGCTGACGATCTTTGATGCTGCAGTTCAATATGGCATTCCAAACGAGGATATCTTCCCGAAACGGGGGGATGATATCACGTTTAAGATAAACGAAAAGACACGGATCGTGCGTGGGTACAGCGGGGAAGCTGCGGTGATTACCCAGAATGGAAAAATTGCAGG
>DHJV01000044.1:6201-27877 GCA_002404515.1 Lachnospiraceae bacterium UBA4711
GATTCAGCCGTCCACGAAAGGAAAATCCGCGCAGATAGAGTTATCAACACTTCCGGAATATGCAGGTATGCTAACTTTTAAGGTGAATGGAAACGAGGTATCCTGCCCGAAATTTGCGACGGTAAATGGCAGATTTGCATCGTCCATGTATCAGATTCAGGACGGTGATGATGTCTGTATGCGCAATTATTATACCGTGGGACAGCTGCGGACATTTATGGATCTGACGACGGATTTCTATGCGTATGTCAATCATCAGATTGCCGATGAAGATGAGAAGATCTACGAGAATTTTGAGGTGGAGTTTGTCACACGGAAGGAAGAGCCCCCGATCATCCCGGACGATGAAATCGTGGAAGAGACCGAGAAAGTGGCTGCTACAGAACCTATGACGGAAGAAATCGGTAAAACAGTGGCGGAACAGAATATAGTACCGCAGTCACAACCGGTATCGGATACAACCCGGACGATCACCGTTATGGTAAATAAAACACCTGTCACTCTGACAGGAAAGCAGAATTATACATTTGTGGATATTTTGGATGTGTATCCGTTTGATCTCTCTACGATGCGTGGAAAGCGCCTTGTCACAAATGTAAATGGCATACATGCAGAATTTATACAGCCAATCGATGAAGGGGCTGTGATCGATATTTATTGGGAGAACTAGACATGCAGGATATTACGGAAAAGCTCATAAAAAATTACACAGTGTATCATAAGATTTTTTATATTTTTATGGTTTTGCTCACCGTGTTGTCGCGTATCATGAAGTTCACCGACAACACACCAGTCTGCGTGACATTTGCGGCTGTTGTGTTTGGCTTTGCTCTGTTTGACAGTGTGTTTTACCACATGGGTGTGTTCAAGAACATGAAAGTTTTGACGGCCTTCCGGTTGATTGAGATTACTACATACAGCATTTTCGTGTCGTTCGTTCCGTATGAGGGCGTACTGCTTGTTGGTATGTTTATGATTCTGTTTCTGCTTGCATTGGAATTTATTATTCTTGGCTCGCATTATGATAAGGGAACGATTTTAGTCCGTAAGATGATACTGCTTATACCGATGTTTATCAATCTGTGTCTGTCATTACAGTTTCGGAAAGAGACATTCTGGTTCTGCTATGTACTGGTACTTGCGATTTTTACTGTGACGTTGTTGTTTGTGACGGAGCTTCTGGAGTATTCAAACGATGCATATGAGGCATATTATACCCAGCTTGTATTGGAGCGGAACGATATCCAGGATAAAAATGCAAAACTGGAGGAATATCAGGAAAAAATAAAGACTGTAAATGAACGTGTGAATTACCAGAAGATTGAGCTGGCACGCGTGGTAAATGATCTGGAGCAGGCAAACAGGGAAATTGAGTCCCAGACCGAGATCATGCGGTACATGGCTTCTTCTTTTGATATCAACAAGAATATCAATGTAATTGTTGATGCAATCATGGATGTAAAGAATCCGAAGCTTTGTGCGGTGTATATGGATGGTGCGGTCAATTCGGATAAACGAGGAATATGCATTATTCGGACGGATTATTCTTCGATGGAACGCCGTCTGCGCAAGGATTTTGAAAAGATTTACACGGATTTTGCAGAAAGCCGGAAGACGACGGAGCTGCTCACAGGTGATGAATTAAAGGAGCTGCGCTTTATTGGTGAGACAAACATCAAGAGCCTGGCAAAGCTTGCAATGATTGACGACGACAAGCAGTATGGCATGATGCTGATCGCGTCTGACGAGGAGAATTTCTTCGAGAAGGGAATTTCGTACTATGAAACCTGCTTAGTGGAATATAATGTATCAGTCAAAAGTACAAAGCTGTATCTGCAGACACAGGATATGGCGCGCAAGGACGGCCTGACACAGATTTATAACCGTGTTTACTTTGGACAGTTGTTTGCCGAGGCGGCAGAAGAAGCGGCGAAGAAACAGCAGCCATTATCTGTGGCGCTGTTTGATATCGACAAGTTCAAGAATATCAATGATACATATGGACATCTCGCAGGAGATAAGGTAATCAAGATGGTGGCATCCATTGATGATAAATTTGCAAGAGCACATGGGGGATTTGCCTGCCGGTATGGTGGCGAGGAATTCCTTCTTGTATTACCGGGCTATGATGAGACGCAGGCATTGCCAATCTTAGAGGAAATGCATAAGGAGATCCAGACGACGATCGTGCAGTATGATGACAAGGAAATTCCGGTCAATGTATGTATTGGCTTGTCCGTATATCCGACGATCTGCAAGGATACAAATATCCTTGTAAACCGTGCAGATAAGTCGATGTATTATGGCAAAAAACATGGTCGTGGAAGACTGGTGGTAGATAATCCGGCGGTGGATGATATGCAGTCTTGAGATTCTGAAACAAAGGGTGAAATTGTATTGGAAAAAAGACATTTATTTACAGATTTTTGGTTGTATACAAACCTTGATTTGTTTATAATGTAAAAAGATGTGAGTTGAAACTATAAAAGCAGAGGAGAAGAACAGTGGCATTTATTGATTCAATTAAAAAAAGAGCAAAGCAAAACAAGAAAACAATTGTATTACCGGAAACTGCGGATATGCGTACATTGGAGGCTGCGCATAAGATTCTGCAGGAGAAAATTGCTGACATCATTTTAGTTGGTGATAAGCAGACGATTATAAAGAAAGCAGATGGACTGGATCTGACAGGTGCGAAATTCATCGATCCATATGACTGTGACAAGTTAAATGATTATGTAGCCATTCTGGTGGAGCTTCGTAAGAAGAAGGGTATGACACCGGAAGAGGCGAAGGAACTGCTTTTGACAAATGTATTGTATTTCGGCTGTATCATGGTTAAAGCCGGGGATGCAGACGGCATGGTTGCAGGTGCTGTGAATTCATCTGCAAATGTATTGCGTGCCGCATTGCAGATCTTAAAGACTGCGCCGGATACAAAGCTGGTATCTGCATTCTTCCTGGTGGTCGTACCAAACTGCGAGATGGGCGAGCATGGAACATTTATTTTCTCAGACGCAGGATTAAATCAGTTCCCGGATGCAAGAGAGCTTGCGGCAATCGCAGAGAGCTCTGCGAAGTCATTTGAGCTTCTGGTAGAGGCAGAACCAATTGTGGCGATGTTATCCCATTCTACAAAGGGAAGTGCCCATCATCCAGAGATTGATAAGGTGATCGAGGCATGTAAGATTGTAAATGAGGAATGCCCGGATTTGAAGTGCGATGGTGAGCTGCAGAGTGATGCGGCAATCGTACCGGAGGTCGCTGCTTCCAAGGCACCTGGCAGCAAAGTAGCCGGAAAGGCAAATGTATTGATCTTCCCGGATCTGGATGCCGGAAATATCAGTTATAAACTTGTTCAGCGTCTGGCAAAGGCAGATGCATATGGACCAATCACACAGGGTATTGCAAAACCGGTTAACGATCTGTCCAGAGGATGCTCGGCAGATGATATCGTTGGTGTCGTTGCAATTACAGCCGTTCAGGCGCAGGCACTTGATAAAAATAGGTAGAAAGATAAAGAAAGTGTGAATATATGAAGGTATTAGTAATAAATTGTGGTAGTTCTTCCCTTAAGTATCAGTTGATTGATTCAGAGTCAGAGCAGGTGCTTGCAAAGGGAATTTGCGAAAGAATCAAATTGGATGGTTTGCTGACACATCAGGCAGCTGGCAAGGAGAAGATTCGGATTAATGCTCCGATGCCAGATCACAGCGCGGCAGTAAAGCTTGTACTGAAGTATCTGCTTGATGAGAAGCTTGGTGCAATCAGAAGTGTTGATGAGATTGCAGCAGTCGGTCATCGTGTTGTACATGGCGGCGAGAAGTTTTCTTCTGCAGTTCTGATCAATGACGAAGTGCTTGCAGCGATTGAGGAATGCAGCGATTTAGCGCCACTTCACAATCCAGCCAATTTGATCGGTATCCGTGCATGTCAGGAACTGATGCCTGGCGTTCCGCAGGCTGCTGTCTTTGACACAGCATTCCATCAGACTATGCCGGATTATGCATATATCTATGGTATTCCATATGAGTATTATGAAAAGTATAAGGTCCGCCGTTATGGTTTCCACGGTACAAGTCACAGTTTTGTATCCAAACGTACAGCCGAATTGCTTGGAAAGGATATCAAAGATACGAAGATTATCGTATGTCATCTTGGCGGTGGTGCCAGCATCTGTGCAGTCGAAGGAGGAAAGTCGATTGATACAACAATGGGACTTACACCGCTCGAAGGTATCACGATGGGAACCAGAAGCGGAAATATTGATCCCGCGATTATCGAATATATTGCGAACAAGGAAGGAAAGACAATTACAGAGATTATCAGCATGCTCAACAAGGAGTCTGGTGTTTATGGTATCTCTGGAAAGTCCAGTGATTTCCGTGACCTGAACAAGGGCATTGCGGAAGGTGATAAGCGCTGTGAGATCGCAATGAATGTATTTACTTACCAGGCAGCAAAGTTTATCGGTGGTTATGTGGCAGCGATGAACGGTGTGGATGCGATTGTATTTACGGCCGGTGTCGGCGAGAACGATCCAAAGGTAAGAAAGGATACATGCAGCCGTCTTGGATATCTGGGTGTGGAAATCGATGACGAAGCAAATAAGCTCCGTGGAGAAGAGGTAAAGATTTCAACAGAGAATTCCAAAGTACCGGTGTATGTTGTACCGACAAACGAAGAGCTTGCGATTGCAAGAGAGACAGTGGTTCTTACAAAATAAATATTTTATCAAAAAATGAAAAATACCGTTGACATCAGCTGGATTTGTTTGTATAATGAGCAAAGTGTGATTTTAAGTGTATTCTTGAAGGAGGTGTAAGGATGTCCATTTGTCCTAAGAATAAAAGTTCAAAAGCAAGACGTGACAAGCGTAGAGCAAACTGGAAGATGACAGTTCCTGGTTTGGTAAAGTGCAGCAAGTGTGGAGCGCTTATGATGCCACACAGAGTATGCAAGGCTTGCGGTTCCTATAATAAGAAAGAAATCATCTCTGCTGAGTAATTCACTGAAATGAAAGAAAAAGACTTTTCATCGAGAGGTTCTCGTTGAAAAGTCTTTTTTTGTGTCTTGATTTCTTGACGAAAGAAAAGGATACATCTATAATATATAGGATTATGTGGTCTATCATGTTGTATAACAAGGAAGGGTTCGGATAAAGAATGGAAAATATTGTAATAGCAATTGATACAATGGGTACGGATAATGGAAGTGCATATTTTATACAGGGCATTGCGGAGGCGATGGATCAGTATGATGACCTTTCCTTTATCGTAACTGGAAAAGAAGATGAATTAAAAACGTATATTGATCAGTATGGATGTGATAAGACACGGATCGAGATCATCAATGCAACCGAGGAAATCACCTGTCATGATGCACCGGTTGATGCAATTCGCCGTAAGAAGAATTCTTCTATGGTATTGGCGTTAAATGCTGTGAAGGAAGGTAAAGCAGCGGCCTGTATTTCCGGGGGTAATTCCGGCGCACTGCTTGCCGGTGGACAGTTCCTCGTTGGCAGAGCCAAGGGCGTAAAACGGACACCGTTAGCACCGCTGATTCCACACCGGTATGGTTCTTCCCTGCTGATCGACTGTGGCGCAAATGTCGATGCAAAACCGGAAAATCTGGTACAGTTTGCAAAGATGGGTTACATCTATATGAAGAACATTGAGGGTATTGAGAATCCACGAGTTGGTATCATTAATATTGGTGCAGAGGATGAAAAGGGAAACGAGCTTGTGAAATCCACAATTCCGTTGCTGCGTGAATGTAAGGATATCAACTTTATTGGCAGTGTGGAATCCCGTGATATCCCGAACGGTCCGGCAGATGTGTTAGTCTGTGAGGCGTTTGTCGGAAATGTCCTGCTCAAATTCTTTGAGGGACTTGGCAAAATGTTTATGGCAGAGATCAAGGATACATTAAAGAGCAGTGTCAAGACAAAAATCGGTGGTGCACTCATCTACAAGCCGATCAAGAAGACATTTAAGCGGTACATGGCGGATGATAAGGGTGGTGCACCATTGCTCGGCTTAAAAGGTCTGGTTGTAAAAATACATGGTAACTGCAAAGATACAGAGGTGCGTTCTGCCATCGAGCAGTGTCGTAACTTTGTGAAAAAGGATGTTACCAATCAGATCATTCGTACATTTGTAGAGGAAGAAAACAAAGGGGAGAACTAAAATGGAGAAGGAAGGATCACTCAGTGAGCTGGAAGCACTGATCGGATATACCTTTCAGGATATCAAACATTTGGAGACTGCAATCACACACAAGTCCTTCGTCAACGAGAAAATGGTTGGACGTTATATGTCGTATGAACGGTACGAGTTCCTCGGTGATGCGATTCTGGAGTTTATTGTGAGCAAGTATCTGTTTGAAAATTATCAGACGATGCCGGAGGGCGATTTGTCAAAGCTTCGTTCGAGTCTTGTCTGTGAGTTTACACTGTCCAAGATCTCGCGGGATTTGCGGTTTGGTGAGTTTGCGCGGTTTAGTAAGGGAGAGAGACAGACGGGCGGTGCCAATCGGGATTCAATTTTGTGTGATATGTTTGAGTCTGTGCTCGGTGCAATCTATCTGGACGGCGGTATGGAATGTGCAACGGCGTATGTGGAGCGTTTCCTGCTACAGGATATTGAGCATAAGCAGCGCTTCCATGATGCAAAGTCCAAGCTGCAGGAGTACGTGCAGAAGCATAAAATTGATCTAAAGTATGAACTGTTGGCAGAGGAAGGCCCAGACCATAACAAGCAGTTTACCGTGCGCGTTGTATTAGACGGCAAGGAGATGGCACGGAAAGTGGCACATTCAAAGAAAACAGCGGAGCAGTATGCAGCGTTTGAGACGTTAGAGCTTCTGCATCAGCCGACTGGAAAAAGGTAAGGTAACGTATGTATTTAAAAAGCATTGAAATATATGGATTTAAGTCCTTTGCGAATAAAATTATTTTCAAATTTAACAACGGTATCACTGGTATCGTCGGACCGAATGGTTCCGGTAAGAGCAATGTCGGTGATGCGGTGCGCTGGGTACTCGGTGAACAGAGTGCAAAGCAGCTGCGTGGTTCGAAGATGGAGGATGTTATTTTCTCCGGTACAGAGCTTCGAAAGCCACAGGGATCGGCATATGTGGCAATCACGCTCGATAACAGCGACCACAGCCTGCCGATTGATTACAATGAGGTAACGGTTGCCAGACGTGTCTATCGTTCCGGGGAAAGTGAGTATCTGATCAACGGCGTTGTCAGCCGTCTGAAGGATGTCAATGCATTGTTTTTTGATACCGGTATCGGTAAAGAGGGGTATTCGATCATTGGACAGGGACAGATCGAGCGGATTTTGTCTGGAAAGCCGGAGGAACGCCGGGAGCTGTTCGATGAGGCGGCAGGAATTGTAAAGTATAAGAAGAATAAGGCAGCAACGGAGAAGTCCCTGGAAAATGAGCGGGCGAATCTTTCCCGTGTAAAGGATATTCTCGGCGAGCTGGAAAAACAGGTTGGCCCTTTGAAGGAGCAGTCGGAGACGGCACGGAAGTATCTGATTTTCAAGGATGAGCTGAAGAAGCTGGATATCAATGCATTTCTTTTGGACGTCGATGATACGCAGGTAAAGCTGGAATCCTACGAGGAGAAGCTTTCCATCGTGGAAACCGATGCATCCAGATTGAAAGATGAGTTTGATGCGGCGAAGGAAGAGTACGAGCGTATCGAGCAGCAGCTGGAATCTTATAATGAGAAGATTGATTCGTCGAAAAATGAGATTCATGAGAAGAAGCTGCAGAACCAGCGGCTGGAAGGCGAGATGAACGTCATCAACCAGCAGATTCTCTCGTATCAGCAGAGCGATGCGGGGCTGCTCGAACAGATCGAAAAAGAGACGAAGAATCTGGAGAAGCACAAAACGGATCTTGCCGGATTGTATGAGGAAAAATCCCAGCTCGATGAGAAACTGGATCAGGCAGACGATGTGCTCGATGAGGCGAAAAAACAGTATCAGGATCTGGAACAGGATATCGCTGCAAAGGAACAGGCAATCGAGGATGCCAAAGCAGATATTATCGAATATTTAAATGAAGGTGGTACGTTAAAGGCAAAGGTCGGCAGATATGATACGATGCTGGAAAACATCAATCTTCGTAAGGCGGAGCTTAAGAAACGGCTGTTGGAATATACGGGCGAAGAGGAAAAGGCGAAGACGGAGGAAGCACAGCTTACTTCTGGAATCAAAGAGTTAGAGAGTGAATTGCAGGAAAAAAATGGACAGTTTACGGCTGTTCAGAACCTGATCACGGATCATAGCCAGAAGCTCGAAGAAAACCGGCGCGGTGTCACAGAGACGAGTAACCAGATCGTCAGTCTGAAATCCAGGAAAGAAGCACTTCGTAACCTGACCGAACGCTACGAGGGATACGGAAACAGTATCCGCCGTGTCATGGAGCAGAAGGCGAAGAATCCGAAGATCGTCGGCGTTGTGGCAGATATCATACAAGTAGATAAGCGTTATGAGACGGCAATCGAGACAGCGCTTGGCGGAAGCATCCAGAACATTGTCACAGAGGATGATGCGACAGCCAAGAGCATGATTGCATATTTGAAGCAGAACCGGTTTGGACGTGCGACGTTCCTCCCGATTCAGTCGATTGTTGACCGCTCGGGTGTCAGTAATGATGTGAAGCGGGAGCCGGGCGTCGTTGGTACCGCATCGGAATTGGTTGCATATGATAAGAAATTCCAGTCGATCATCGGACATCTGCTTGGCAGGATCGTAGTTGTCGATCATATCGACCATGCGATGGCACTCGCGAAGAAATATAAGCAGAGCCTGCGTATCGTGACGCTTGAGGGAGAACTGATCAATCCGGGTGGTGCGCTGACCGGTGGTGCATTTAAGAATACATCCAATCTGCTTGGACGAAAGCGTGAACTGGAAGAGATCGACGAGCAGATTGCGAAGCTTTCTGTGCAGTTGGAAGAACATAAAAAGCAGATTACATTCCTGACGGAGGATCGTGAGAAGCAAAAGGGAATCCGAGATGAATTAAATACGGTAATCCAGAACATGAACATCCGTATGAATACATATACTCTGAACCTCGAACAGGTGCAGGCAAAGCTGGCTGAAGTGGAACGTGGATTTGCAAGCATCAACCGTGAGAATGGTGAGCTCGCAGCACAGATCGATGAGATCAATGCAAACAAGCAGGAATTAAAGGATAACAACCAGAAGCAGGAGGAAGCAATCCACGAGCTTGAAGCAGAGATTGCGAAGCTCGAACAGGCAGTGACCGAGGAAAAAGGCAGGCTGCAGGGTGCTTCGGATTCAATTAACAAGCTGAATCTGGAGTTCAATACCGTACAGCAGCAATATGAATTCCTGATGCAGAACATCCATCGTATTAAGACGGAGGAACAGGCAGCAAAGGAGAACCTGCAGACACTGAATCTGAAGCGGAGCAACGGAAACGAAGAGGTTACAACACTCACGAAGCGGACGGACAGCTTGAAACAGCAGTTTGACGAGAATATCCGTATGATCGCAATCAAGGAGAAAAAACTGGAAGAGCTGATTTCCGGTAAGGATACATTAAATGAAAGCCACAAGGAATTCTTCCACAAGCGGGAGGAGTTATCCGAGCAGATCAACGGACTGGACAAGTCGGCATTTAAGATTAATGCATCGATTGAGAAACTGTCTGAGCAGGCCGAGAGTCTGAATAATTACATGTGGGAAGAATATGAGCTGACCTATAATCTGGCACTGGATTATAAGGATGCCGGATTCGACGATATCACATCACTCAAGCGGGAGATTTCCGCAGTGAAAAATAAGATCAAACAGCTCGGCGATGTCAATGTCAATGCCATTGAAGATTATAAGCAGGTATCCGAACGGTATGAGTTCTTAAAGGGACAGCATGATGATATCTGCAAGGCAGAGGCAAATCTCATAAATATTATTGCAGAGCTTGACCGTGCGATGCGGGAACAGTTCGCGGAGAAATTCAAGGAGATCCGCGTGATGTTCTCGAAGGTATTCAAGGCGCTCTTCGGCGGTGGTAAGGCAGACCTTGAGCTTGTCGATGAGGAAGATCTGCTGGAGACAGGAATCAAGATCATCGCACAGCCGCCAGGAAAGAAACTGCAGAACATGATGCAGCTTTCCGGTGGAGAGAAGAGCTTGACGGCAATTTCCCTGCTCTTTGCAATCCAGAGCCTAAAACCGTCCCCATTCTGTCTGCTCGATGAGATTGAGGCGGCACTCGATGATTCGAACGTCAAGCGATTTGCCAAATATCTGTCCAAGCTGACAAAGGACACACAGTTTATTGTGATTACACATCGTAAAGGTACGATGGAAGCCGCAGATATCCTGTATGGTATCACAATGCAGGAAAAGGGCGTTTCGACACTCGTATCGGTGAATATGATAGAGAATGAATTGGATGATTAAGGAGGTGTAAGCTATGGGTTGGTTTACCAAAAAGAAAAAAGGGGAAACTACAGAAGAGGAATTGAACACACAGGACGCTGTTGCAGAAGCAGAAGAACTGCAGACGCAGGAAGAAACCGAGGCTCCTGCGGAGACAACGGATACAGAGAATCCAGCAGAGATACCGGCGGATGAACCGGAAGAAGCTCCGACTCAGCAGAAGAAAGGCTTCTTCGCAAGATTAAAAGAAGGACTTACAAAGACACGTAACAGTATCTCAGACAGCTTCAACAACCTGTTCAAGGCAAGTGAGCTGGATGATGATTTCTACGATGAACTCGAAGAGACACTGGTGATGTCAGATATGGGTTATGAGACGACGGAACGGATCGTGGAAGATCTGAAAGCACGTGTCAAGGAAGAACATATTAAGGAAGCACAGGCATGCCGGGATCTGGTGATCAATATTATACGGGATCAGATGCAGGTAGATGAGACGGCATATGATTTCGAGAACAAGAAAACAGTTGTCTTGGTAATTGGTGTGAACGGTGTTGGAAAGACAACTTCCATCGGAAAGCTGGCAGCACAGTACAAGGCGCGAGGCAAGAAGGTACTGATGGCGGCGGCAGATACATTCCGTGCAGCGGCAATTGACCAGTTGAAGACATGGGCAAACCGGGCTGGCGTGGACATCATCGCACAAAATGAGGGGGCGGATCCATCGGCGGTTGTCTATGATGCGGTTGCAGCAGCGAAGAGCCGGAATACAGACATTCTATTGATTGATACAGCCGGACGTCTGCACAACAAGAAGAACCTGATGGATGAGCTTGCGAAGATGCGCCGCATTATCACAAGAGAGTATCCGGAAGCAAATGTGGAGTCTCTGATCGTTTTGGATGGTACAACTGGACAGAATGCATTGGAGCAGGCAAGACAGTTCAGCTCTGTGACAGAGATCAATGGTATTATTATTACGAAGCTGGATGGAACAGCCAAGGGAGGCATTGCAATTGCAATTCAGTCGGAGCTCAATGTTCCGGTCAAATATATTGGAATCGGCGAGCAGATCGACGATCTGCAGAAGTTTGATCCAAACAGCTATGTAAACGCATTGTTCGCGGATTTTGATATGCGTTCGGATGTGGAGATTCTTGTCGATGAGAATATCGAGAACATCCCGAAGGACGATGATTTATTCGATATGAAATAAACAGAAAATTGCTTAAAAGAAACTTACAGGAAAGAAGGATAAAAATATGGCAGAAAACGCGCAGACAGAGCAGAAGCTGACACTCGAAAAATTCGAGCAGGCATATGAGATCGTAAAGAAAGTGACAAAACCAACCGGACTCATTGAAAGTGAGTTTTTCTCACAGTCCTGCGGCAATAAAGTTTATTTGAAACCGGAGAATATGCAGGTAACAGGTGCTTACAAGATTCGTGGTGCATATTATAAGATCAGTACGTTATCCGATGCAGACCGCAAGAAGGGACTGATCACTGCATCCGCAGGAAACCATGCTCAGGGCGTCGCTTATGCAGCAAAAGCGTACGGCGTGAAGGCAACGATCGTTATGCCGACATCCACACCGCTGATTAAGGTAAACCGTACAAAGGCGTATGGTGCAGAAGTCGTATTGTATGGTGATGTTTATGATGATGCCTGTCAGTATGCATTGAAGCTTGCGGAGGAAAAGGGATATACATTTATCCATCCATTTGATGATTTGGATGTTGCAACCGGACAAAGTACTGTTGCAATGGAGATATTAAAGGATCTTCCTTTTGTGGATATTATCTTAGTGCCAGTCGGTGGCGGCGGACTTGCAACCGGTGTATCGACACTTGCCAAGATGCTGAATCCAAACATCAAAGTAATCGGTGTGGAACCGGCAGGAGCAGCCTGCCTCAAAGCATCCCTTGCCAATGATAAAGTGACAACATTGCCAAAGGTAGATACGATTGCAGACGGTACTGCCGTTAAGACACCGGGAACAAAGATCTTCCCATATCTGAAGGAGAATCTGGATGACATCATTACAGTTGAGGACAGCGAGTTGATCGTTTCTTTCTTAGATATGTTAGAGAACCATAAGATGCTTGTCGAAAACAGTGGTCTGCTTACCGTTGCAGCGCTGAAGCATCTCGAGCCAAAGGGACAGAAGGTTGTCAGCATCTTGAGTGGTGGTAATATGGATGTGATCACATTCTCTTCTGTTGTACAGCATGGCCTGATTGCAAGAAGCCGTATCTTTACTGTATCGGTGCTGCTTCCGGATAAGCCGGGTGAACTGCAGCGTGTTGCAGGTGTGATTGCTGGTGAAAACGGAAACATCATCAAGCTTGAGCATAATCAGTTTGTAACGATCAACCGTAATTCTGCTGTGGAACTTGTAATTACGATTGAGGCATTTGGACCGGAACACAAGGAGCAGATCCTGCGTGTACTTTCCGAGCAGGGATATCGCCCAATCGAGAAGAAACCGAAGGCAATCTTCTAACATGCGACACATATATATGGCGGTAGACCTTGGTTCTACCATGATTGACAGCTGCCTGATTGATGCGGAGGAAAAAGACGTGCTTGCACAGCGGAGTACGAAGAATCCACAGCGTCTGTATGGCAGCGACGTGATAAACCGGATTTTGACCGTGAAGCGGGATGTGAGCTTTCTTGTGAAAATGCGCGATCAGGCAGTTACTGCAATCGTGGAGCTGTTGCAGGAAATGCTTGCAGATACAAAAAAACAGGTGGAGCATACCGAGCGGGAACATGAGCTTGTGAAATTAGATGCTGTTGCAATCACGGGAAATACGACGATGATCTCCATCCTGCTTGGGTACGATATTTCAGATATGGGCGAGGCTCCGTTTCCGACGACACTGCATGGCAGCGTGATTGTGCCGGGGCAGGAGATATTTACGAAAGAACAGATGGCAGTTGTCGAGAAAGAATATCCGGAGATCATAGAAGAGGACTGCAATGTGTTCTTATCCGGATGCAGCAGTGCGTTTCTTGGCGGCGATGTCATTGCGGGTGTGATGCATATCGAGAAAAGCCGGAATACGGAAGTGCCGGAGCGGTATATGTTCTTAGACCTTGGTACAAATGGCGAGATGGTTTTAAAGGATGGCGAGCGGTATTTCGCGACGAGTACCGCCTGCGGACCGGCATTTGAGGGATGTGCAAGAAAACAGCATGCGTATGGCAACAGCCTGCTTGAAGCGATTGCACTCGGCAGAAGACTGGAAAAGATTCATGCAAACGGCACACTGGCAGAGGAGTTTCTGGATGGTGGCATTGTAATCCACGGAATCAGCATCAATTCGGAAATCCTGCAGTCTATTATGCTTGCAAAGGCGGCTGTGTATGCCGGAATCAAATGTCTGCTTAAAACAGCAGGCCTGCATGCAAGAGACATTGACAAAGTATATGTTGCCGGTGGCTTTGGCTTTTATTTGAATGCGCGGGATGCCATTGATCTTGGTATGCTGCCACAGGATTTCATGGATAAGCTGGAAGTCGTTGGAAATACATCACTTGCCGGTGCCACAGACCTTCTGATCCATGGTCCACTGAGCAGGGATTTTGAAATGTACCGGGAGAAGCTTCAGGTGATTGACCTGACGCAGACGGAAGGTTTTCAGGACAGTCTGATCGACGCCTGCAGCTTTGTGAGACTTACATAACCAAAATGGGGGATTGCCGATGGAACAACACAGTTTGAAATTAAAGTTACTGGATTCCTTTTATGATATGGTGACGACGAAAAAGTCGAATCTGCCGATCTATCATGGAAATGACAGCAAAGAGTTTGTGCCTGCTTATACAGCAGGAAATAAAAAAGTCTGCAATCCACTTATAGCAAATATCAATCTGCCGAGCGTCCATGATTTTATCCATACGCTGTCCGAGGATAAAAAGGTGGGACTCGCAGGAATTGCAATTCTGAAGGATGGAAAGCTTGTGGCGGAGCATTATGTGCCGCCATATAGTGCAGAATACAGACATGTATCCTTTTCCATGTGCAAATCTGTCACATCGATGGCAGTTGGATTGGCGATGGAAGAGGGATTGTTATCACTGGATGAAAAGCTGGTTGATATCTTCCCGGAGTATACAGGGATTTTTACGAAGAAAGCAATGAAGGAAGTTACGGTGAAGCATCTGCTTACGATGACTGCCGGTGTGAAATTCGACGAGGTAAGCTCGTATTTTGCAGAGGATTGGCGAAAGGCATTTATTGGCAGTGATGTGAGCTTTGCACCGGGGACGGATTTCACGTACAACAGCTTAAATACTTATATGCTTGCGGCAATTGTGACGAAACGGGCAGGCTGTTCCCTGCTTGCTTATTTAAAATCCCGTCTATTCCGCCCACTCGGTATCCATAATATCACATGGGACTGCTGCCCGCAGGGCATCGAACGCGGTGGCTGGGGCATGAAGCTTTCCCTGCAGGATATGGTAAAGCTCGGTGAACTCTACTTGAATGATGGTGCAATCATCCGGGATGGAAAACGTATTCAGCTTATAAGCCGGGCATGGATCCGCGAATCGACACAGACGCACGTGGAGTTTGAGGATACAACACTCACGAAGGGGTATGGATATCAGATCTGGTGCCTAAAAGACGGTGCATGGCTGTTCAATGGCGTGTTTGGACAAAATGTCTACATTAACCAGAGAAAAAATCTGGTGATTGCGTGTACCGCAGGTGGCTATGAAGTATTCCCGGAGGGACATCTGGTTGCAAGAATCTGTAAGTTTGTGGCGGACGAGGACAATTTCATCCGTAAGCCATTTGCCGCGATCGGTGATATGGTGCAAAATTATATTGCGGAAAGAAAATACCAGAAGGATGCGAAGCAGATCGATCCGGTATTTGCGCAGTATATGGAACGCGTTGTGAAAGCATATGCAGGAAGAATCTACGATGTGACAGATTATGCTTCGAGCATCCTGCCGAATGCGAATCAGATGTTTTATTCGCTCTATATGACAGGCATCGAGCAGCTAGGTATTTCATACAAAAAGGAATACCTTATACTGCATGTGCGGGATGGAAAACGGGTATATCATATCAGGCTTGGATATCTGGCAGCACAGCCATATATCTATCAGATCTTAGATATCGGCGGAAAGAAGCTTCCGGTTGCGGCAGGCTGTGAACTGATTGACAGAACAGAACACGGCTTCGGACTGAAGATCCGGCTTTATTATCTGGAAGAGGTTGCTAACAAGGTCATTGATTTACAGTTTGAAGGAAACAAGGTGAAAATCCGGGCGGTTGGCACACCAAACCTTGTGAAATTCATAGAGAAGCTGTTTGGTGAGGCGATGATGCAGCGCACAAAGAAGCTTGGACGATGGAAGGATTCCACATTTTTAAAAGAAAAAATGAAGAAAGTGTTATTCCCGGAGAGTGAGGGAATTGCGAGATAAACTATGAAGATGATGACGATTGCCAGCGGGAGCAGCGGAAACTGTACCTACGTTGGCAGTGAAAATACGGGGATATTAGTTGATGTCGGAGTCAGCAAGAAAAAAATACTGGACGCGTTACAGGACGTAGACCGGACATTTTCAGACATCAATGGTATTGTAATTACGCATGAACATATTGACCATATACGTGGTCTCGGTGTAATATCAAGGGCGTATGGAATTCCGATCTATGCGACAGAGGCGACGATAGAAGAAATCAAATACACGACGAGTCTTGGAACGCTTGACTATGGATTGTTTCATAGCATCAAGCCGGACGAGCCATTTATGGTTGGTAATATCGAAGTCCGGGCGCACAGCACCTGGCATGATGCAGCCGATCCGGTCTGTTATAGTCTGCTGTGTGAGGAGAAAAAGATTGCCGTCGCGACCGATATGGGTGGTTATGATGGATATATGATACAGGCACTCAAAGACGCGGATGCACTTTTAGTGGAGGCAAATCATGATATCCGTATGCTGCAGGTAGGACCATATCCGTATTCAACCAAGCAGCGAATCTTAAGCAGTTATGGACATTTGTGTAACGAAGCGGGAGGAAAGCTGATCCGCGAGGTGCTCAATGATCATATAAAAACTATTTTTCTTGGACATTTGTCAAAGGAGAATAACTTGCCGGAGCTTGCCTATGCGGCGGTAGCGGCGGAGTTAGAAGGAAATCCGTTCACAGAGGATGTGCGGGATTTTCATTTGCAGGTGGCAAACAGAGATACACACAGTGCGCTGCTTGATATTTAAGTATATTTTAAATACACGGAGGAAGAGTAAGATGAAGAAAACAATTATCACAGTGGTAGGAAAAGACAGAGTCGGTATTATTGCAAAAGTGTGTGTATACCTTGCCGAGAACAATATCAATATCCTTGATATTGCCCAGACAATCGTAGACGGCTATTTCAACATGATGATGGTTGTCAATGCAGAAGCTGCATCCAAGGATCATGACCGCATCGCTGAGGAGCTTGCAGCAATCGGAGATGAGCTTGGTGTACAGATTAAGGCTCAGCATGAAGAAATCTTTGATATGATGCACAGACTGTAATTGGATGGAGGAAAGCAAATGATTAGCATAAATGAAGTAATCGAAACCAATGCAATGATCTCCCAGATGAATCTGGATGTTCGTACGATCACAATGGGTATCAGCCTGCTTGACTGCGTGGGCGGTACACTGAAGGAAACCTGTGATAATATCTATAATAAGATCACAACAAAGGCAAAGGATCTGGTCTATACCGGAGAGGAAATCTCTAAGAAATATGGTATTCCAATCGTAAATAAGCGTATTTCCGTTACGCCAATCGCACTGGTCGGTGGCAGTGTCTGCAAGACAAGTGATGATTTCGTAGAGATCGCAAAGACGCTTGACCGTGCAGCGGACACAGTTGGTGTTAACTTTATCGGTGGATATTCCGCGCTTGTTTCAAAGAGCATGACAAAGGCAGATGAGCTTTTGATCCGTTCGATTCCAAAGGCATTGGCAGAAACAGGAAAGGTTTGTTCTTCTGTGAATACCGGATCAACCAAGACTGGTATCAATATGGATGCAGTCAAGCTGATCGGTGAGATCGTGTTGGAGACTGCAGAGCTTACGAAGGATGAGGATTCCATCGGCTGTGCAAAGTTCGTTGTATTCTGCAATGCGCCGGATGACAACCCATTTATGGCAGGTGCGTTCCACGGTGTGACAGAGGCAGATTGTGTTATTAATGTCGGCGTCAGTGGACCGGGGGTTGTAAAGGCAGCACTTGAGGCAGTTCGTGGCGAGAATTTCGAGGTACTCTGCGAGACGATCAAGAAGACTGCATTTAAGATAACAAGAGTGGGTCAGCTTGTAGCGAAGGAAGCGTCTGCAAGACTCGGTGTGCCATTTGGTATTATTGATCTTTCTCTTGCACCAACACCTGCTGTTGGCGACAGTGTCGGTGAGATCTTAGAGGAGATTGGTCTGGAGTTTTCCGGTGCGCCTGGTACAACAGCGGCACTGGCCATGTTAAATGATCAGGTAAAGAAGGGTGGCGTTATGGCATCTTCTTATGTCGGTGGACTTTCCGGTGCATTTATCCCAGTCAGTGAGGATCAGCGTATGATCGATGCGGTAGAGGCAGGTGCCCTTACGATCGAGAAGCTCGAGGCAATGACTTGTGTCTGCTCTGTTGGTCTGGATATGCTTGCAATCCCTGGTGATACAAAGGCGACTACAATCTCCGGTATTATCGCAGATGAGATGGCGCTTGGTATGGTAAACCAGAAGACAACGGCTGTCCGTATTATTCCGGTAATTGGAAAGACGGTTGGTGATAAGGCAGAGTTTGGTGGACTGCTCGGTTATGCACCAATCATGCCAGTAAACCAGTATTCCTGCGATGCATTTATCAATCGTGGAGGAAGAATTCCAGCGCCAATCCACAGCTTCAAGAACTAATATAAAAATAAAGGTTAAATTGAATGGAACAGAAATTAGCACTTCCAGAACGGGTTTTGATGCAGATTGAAAAGCCAGCCCGTTATATCGGAAATGAAGTAAATATGGTTCGCAAGAACTTGAATGATGTAGACGTCCGGATTGCCATGTGCTTTCCGGATGTTTATGAAATTGGCATGTCATATTTGGGAATCCAGATCTTGTATGACATGTTTAACCGCAGAGAGGACGTGTACTGCGAGCGTGTGTACAGCCCGTGGCCGGACTTAGATGCGATCATGCGGAAGGAACATATTCCGCTTTTTTCTTTGGAGACACAGATGAACATCTCGGAGTTTGACTGGCTTGCAATTACAATCCAGTACGAGATGTGCTACACCAATATATTACAGGTAATTGATTTATCCGGCATTCCGTTACTTGCGAAGGATCGCACGAAGGAGCATCCGATTGTGATCGGTGGCGGACCATGTACGGTAAACCCGGAGCCAATGGCAGATTTCTTCGATATCTTCTATATCGGAGAGGGTGAGACAAGCTATGATGCATTGCTTGATTTGTACAAAAAATATAAGCATTCCGATATGAGCCGGGAGGATTTCTTAAGAAAAGCAACTTCGATTCCAGGTATTTATGTGCCATCGATGTATGAGGTTTCGTATCAGGAAGATGGAACGATCGAGAAGGTCGTACCGAAATATGAGGATGTACCGGCGAAGGTAAAACGTCAGGTTGTCGTTGATTTTGAGAACGTATCGTACCCGATGAAGCCGGTTGTACCATATATCCGGGCAACACAGGATCGTGTCTGCCTCGAAATCATGCGCGGCTGTATCCGT
Organism: Lachnospiraceae bacterium UBA4711; assembly: GCA_002404515.1. Lineage (GTDB taxonomy): Bacteria > Bacillota > Clostridia > Lachnospirales > Lachnospiraceae > Coprococcus_C. Next base: position 25,417 of record DHJV01000044.1, read on the forward strand.
GGCTGCCGGTTCTGTCAGGCTGGGATGATTTACCGTCCAACGAGACAGAAGAATGTTGAGATGCTCAAAAAATATGCCCGGACAATGCTGGACAATACCGGATATGAGGAAATTTCATTAAGCTCACTCAGTTCCAGCGATTATGAGAGTCTGGATGTGCTGCTCAATTATCTGATCACGCTGCGTGATACCGATCATGTGAATGTGTCATTGCCGTCGCTTCGTATTGATGCCTTTTCTCTTGATGTTATGAGCAAGGTGCAGGATATCAAGAAGTCTTCCCTGACATTTGCGTCGGAGGCTGGAACCCAGCGACTGCGTGATGTTATCAATAAGGGAATCACAGATGAGAATCTGTTAGAGGGAAGCAGACAGGCGTTTATCGGTGGCTGGGATAAGGTCAAGCTTTATTTCATGCTTGGACTTCCGACCGAGACCGATGAGGATCTGTATGGAATTGCAGATCTGGCGGAGCGTATTTCAGAGGTGTACTTTGACACCGTTCCGAAGGAAAAGAGAAATGGACGAGTCATGATCAACGCGTCGGCATCGTATTTTGTGCCGAAGCCATTTACACCGTTCCAGTGGGCACCGATGATCCTGCCGGACGAATTTACACGTCGGGCAAGATATGTGAAGGATTCCTTCCGGGCACAGCGAAACCAGAAGAGTCTGAAGTTCTCGTACCACGATGCAGGAATTTCTATTTTGGAGGGTGTGCTTGCCAGAGGTGACCGGAGACTTGGTGCGGCAATCTTAGATGTGTACGAACAGGGTGGCATCTTCGATGCGTGGACAGAGTATTTTGATATGCAACGCTATGAGAATGCGTTTGCAAACCATCATGTCGATATTGAATTTTATACAGCAAGAAAAAGACCGGATGATGAAGTGTTCCCGTGGGAGCATTTAGACGTCGGTGTAAGCCGCCGGTTCCTGTTACAGGAATGGCATAAAGCACAGGAAGGAAAGACAACCGGAAACTGCCGGATGCAGTGTTCGGGCTGTGGTTCCGCCACATATGGAGGAGGTGTCTGCTTTGAAGCTAAGAATTAAATACACCAAGCTTGGAAGCCTTCGTTTCATCGGACATCTGGATATTATGCGTTTTTTTCAGAAAGCAATCCGGCGTGCAAAACTGGATGTCTCGTATTCCAAAGGATTTTCCCCACATCAGATGATCTCCTTTGCGGCACCGATGCCGCTTGGTATGACGTCGGAGGGCGAGTATTTTGACGGAGAATTTGAGAGTGTGACAACGACCGAGGATATGATGGCGCGTCTGAATGCGACGATGCCACCGGAGATACAGGTGTTAGATATCATCGAGCTTCCGGAAAATGCGAAGCCGTCGATGGCAATCGTGACGGCGTCCGATTATTATATCTATAAAAACGAAGAATGCGAGAATGATACAATGCCAGCACTTGTACAGGCATTGCCTGCATTTGCGGGAAAAGACAAGGTCGAGATCGTCAAAAAGACGAAGTCCAAAGAGGAACTGACGGATATCCATCCACTTATCTACGAAGTCAGAGAATATAAGGATGGCATCTATATGTTGCTTGCATCCGGAAGTAAGGATAACTTAAAACCGGAGCTTGTCGTGGAGGCAATGTGCGAGGCGGCTGGTGTGCCATTTAACCGGTATGATTACCGGATCCACCGGCTGGAAACCTACATGGGAGAGAAAGAGAAATTGCAGCCGCTTTCTGCAAGTGGAACGAGATTTTGATGGATGGGCTGCATGATGTGGGATGCAGATAAGAGAGAGTATGAAACAGTTTGTGTTTACAGAATGGAATAAGAAAAAACTCGGAATTCTGTTCGAGGATGGAAAGGCAATGGAGATCCGTTGTTACGAGGATGGAAGTATCCTCGGAAATGTCTACCGGGCGAGAGTCTCGAATCTGTCGCCGAACATCAATGCGGCGTTCGTGGATATCCAAAAGGGCGAGAGCTGTTATCTGTCGATGGACGATTACCATGGAGAAAAGTTAAAGGTTGGTGATCTGGTGACGGTGCAGGTCGTGCGCGATAAGATCAAGACGAAACGCTATGCGGTTACGACGGATATTTCGATGCAGGGGGATTACGCGGTGACCACCCTCTTTGCGCCGGTTGGAGTTTCTTCCAAGATTGCGGATAATACCAGAAAAAAGGAATTAAAGTCCTTGATGCAGAAACTGCTTGCCGCAGAGGAAGATGCGCAGCTCTATCTGGCTGAGAGGAATGTGGCAGAAACCGAACGGATAAAAAAGCTTGACATCGGTGGCATTATCCGAACGCAGGCAGAGCATGCGGACGATGCAGCAATTGAGCGTGAGATCGAAGGACAGGCGAGATTGCTTTATTCCATCATGAAGAAGTCGGAATATGCAACACAATATACCTGCCTGTATCATACAGAAGTGGAATATATTAAGGATATCCGCCGGCTGTATGCATTGCAGGATGTGGA
>DHJV01000145.1:0-11908 GCA_002404515.1 Lachnospiraceae bacterium UBA4711
CCTAGCGCCCCATCTTCCGCAGGGGCACGGTGATTGTCTCCGTCTCACCCCATCTTCCGCGTTAAAAGAGATGGGCTACAGAAGAGAAAACAGCTTGCCCATATAGGATAAGTTTGGTAAAATGTAGGTACTATGGGAAAAGCAATATCTTCAAAATTTCATAAGATGCGTGCGGAGGATTTGAAGCGGCAGGTGGAACTCAGTAAGCGGAAAGCAGAGTTTAAAATTCCACCGTTTGTTGTCAAACAGTTTGACATTGACGAGCTGCATGAGGAAGGACGGTTATGTTGTCGTCTCGTGCCGAAACAGGGTTTCAATGGGACCTATATTATGTACCTGTATTCCAGTAAGCTTTGCTTTCGGATGGCCCCTGCGGAATGGATGTTCCTTGCGAAGACGGCACTTGCGTGTCATGCAGGCATCTTCCTGCCGATGTATCCACTTGCACCGGAGCATTGCTGCCGGGAGGTCTTTCAGATGCTGGAGCCGGCATATGCAAACTGTACGAAGGGACAGGATGTGGAGCGTGTGGTTCTGATGGGCTGTGGTGCTGGCGGCGGACTGGCATTGTCACTTGCAATGGCGGCATGGAGGGAAGGCTTGCGCAAACCGGATCAGTTATATCTGCTGTCACCGATGATGGATACCGAGTTTTTTGATAAGAGCCTGGAGCAGGAACTGATCGAGAATTCCAAGCATGCGAAGTGGACATTTTACAATGAACACGTAAAGGAATTCCTGAATTCCTATTGGGTGCGTGACTATGCGGTAAAGACAGAATATACCAGCCCGTATTATGGAGATATGACAGATATCTGTGATGATGTTGTATTGTTTTCCGGGGTGCAGGATCTGTATCACTGTTATGCACGGGAGTTTTATAAGAAAGCGAAGAAGGCTGGCGTGAATATCCGGTTCTTTGAGTTTGAAGATGAAGCGGAAGATTTCATGATCTACGATAAGACAAAGGAGTATAAGAAAGCACAGGGCTTTTTGATTGACTGTATCAACGGAACATTCGATACGTCGCTGCGTGCGATCTATCCTCTGAAAATGATGTCGGACTGGTCGAAGAAATATCCGGAATATTTCAAGGATGACTGGGCTTCGAAGTTTATATATGACCATAAATTTGATTTTTCCAGACTGAATCCGCATATCAGTGAATACCAGAATATCCGCATGGCGGCGGACGCGAGTGCCTGCGATACGCTGGTGCGCCGGTTTACGGAGGAATTCCCTTGCGGAACGGTTGTACATATGGCATGCCGGCTGGACAATATGTTTGGCAGAGTGGACAATGGAAGAATTCAGTGGTATAGCGTAGATTCGCACAATATTATGTCAATCAGGCGTGCAATGTATGGTGTGCGCGAGCGGGAAAAGACGATTGGACGGCGGTTGATGGATTTCTCCTGGTTAGATGAGATCCGGTGCAAACAGAATCAGGGCGTTATGTTCGTGTGTGATGATGGATTTTCGTACCTGAATAAGAATGAGGTGCGGGATCTGATTGCGAAGATTCGGGCGTTGTTCCCAGGTTCCCACCTGGTATTTACCGCATCGACGACACTTGCGAATGCGACTGCGAACACATGGAAGCACAGCCAGACTGTACAAAAACGGAAGAAACGAAAGTTTTCGGTGAACGATGCCGCACAGATGTTTGGCGCATGGCGGCCGGATTACCGCATTATTGACGAGCAGCCGATCTTCCGGTATCTGGAGATACCAAAGAAGCTGGGCTGGATCACAAAGCTGATGTGCCGCTATAACCGGATCGGTTATAATCATAGAATTGTACATGTCAAGCTCGGCAGTGAAGAGTATAAGATCAATTACAAATATTAAGGCTGTCTGTAAATGCAGGGCAGCCTTTTCTTTTTTATCAATGTGGACAGGATAGAAGAAGTGGGAAAGGAGAAGGAATGTTAGAGGCAGAAAATCTGGTAAAGCAGTTTGAAAAAAATGAGAAGAAGCATAAGAAAGTATTGTTTTCAGCAGTCGATCATATAAGCCTGCACATAAAGGAGGGGGAGATTGTCGGTGTATTAGGTCCGAATGGTGCAGGAAAGACGACGCTGCTCCGGATGCTTGGCTGTCTGATGCAGCCGACGGAAGGCGTAGTCCGATATACCGATGGCGACCGGATCATCACAGATCAGACAGAGATCAAACGGCAGATCGGTTATCTGTCGGGCAATACGAAGCTGTACGGCAGACTTTCCACGCGGGAGCTGCTTACGATCGCCGGAAACATCTATGGATTGCCGGCGGATGTGATTCGGACACGGATTGAAGAAATCGCACAGATTTTGTCACTGGAGGATTTTATCGACAACCGGATCGAGAAGCTGTCCACCGGACAGACACAGCGGGCGTCCATTTCCAGGTGCCTGATCCACAGTCCGAAGCTCTATATCTTTGATGAGCCGACGCTGGGACTCGATATCGTGAGCAGCAGTGCGATTGTTGATTTCATGCGGGAGGAGAAGGAACGCGGAAAGGCAGTGCTCTACTCGACCCATTACATGGAGGAAGCGGAGCTTCTGTGTGACCGGATTTTGATGCTGGCACATGGACGTGTGATCGCGGAAGGAACCCTGCCGGAGATCTATGCACAGACAGAAACAACGAATCTGCGGGATGCATTTAAAAAGCTGATACCTGCAGGAAAGGAGGAAGTGTCATGAATTTCAAGGTAATCAAACAACTGTATAAGAAAGAAATATTAGACGTCCTCCGGGATAAAAAGACGATTATCATGATGGTGATCGTGCCGTTACTGATCTATCCTTTGATGTTCGTCGGCGGGATGACCATGATGTCCAGGGTGACAACACAGATGGATACACAGACGTATGAAATAGCGGTGGATTTTATGGATACGAATCCGGAGCTTGTCCAGATGTTTTTGCATCCGGACGATGACACGCTGCATTTCAAGCTGGACGATCTGAATGTCATGAATGCAGATATTTCGATGATCCTGCGGGGAGAAAAGATCAATGCGATCGTATATGAAAATGAAGATGGAACTGGATATAATATCGCGTATCTGTCCTCGGTTACGAATTCAAGCTATGCGGAACAGAAAGTGCGTCAGGTACTTGAAGCATATTCGGATTCCCTGACGAATCAGAGTCTGGAGGCGGCAGGATTAGATCCGGATACGGTACTGCATCCATTTCAGGTAGAGTCCGACGATCGTGCGAGTACCGAGGAGTCAACAGGCAGTCTGCTTGGCGTGATCGTCCCGTTTATGCTGGTTGTCAGTCTGCTGATGGGAACGATGTACCCGGCGATCGATACGACAGCCGGAGAACGGGAGCGCGGAACGCTTGAGACAATCTTGACGCTGCCAGTCACGAATCAGGAGCTGATTTTCAGTAAGTTCCTGACGGTTGGAACGATCGGAGTTGCTTCCGCTTTGTTAAATGTCCTTTCAATGGGTGGAATCGGTGTATATCTGTACAAACTGGCGGTACAGACAACCAGTGCGGTTTCGAAGATACAGGTGTCAAAATTCGTTCCGGCAATCTTAGTCTGCTGCCTGTGTATTCTTGCCTTTGCGGTTTTGATCAGTGCGCTCTCTATGTGCTTTTGTGTATTTGCAAAGACTTACAAGGAGGCCAATAATTATATTACACCGCTTATGCTGCTTGTGATGTTTGCGTCATTTATCGGGTTTATGCCGAATGTCACACTTACGAGAAATATGGCGCTTGTCCCGGTTGCAAACATTTGTCTGTTGATTCGGGATCTGCTGGCATTTAAGTTCAGTTTTTCATCGATTACGATTGTGCTGTTCAGTAATGTGGCATACGGAATCGTTGCAGTGCTTGTGCTCGGAAAACTTTATAACAGTGAAGCGATTCTGTTCGGCGACGGAACCGGAAGTGTACAGATCTTTGAGCGCAGAAGCAATATGCGGAAAGGCGGAGTGCCGTCGGTCGGAGACACCTGTCTGGTGCTGCCGGTCGTGCTCGTGCTGATGATCTATGCCGGAGGTTTTGCCGGTGCGAAGAGCATGCTTGTCGGATTGCTTGTTACACAGGGAATCGTCGGTGGTGTTCCGCTTCTGACGGCATGGTACACAAAGAAGAATATGCGAAAGACATTTCGTATCCGGTTTTGTCGTCCGGGCTTTTTGATTGGCGGACTTGTGCTGATGATGGGAACGATTCTGGTCGGTATGCTTGTGACGAGTATCACAAGCATGTTGTTCCCGGAGAGTGCGGAGAGCATGACAGGATCTGTGGAAGCAATTTATTCATATGGATATGGCGTCTGTCTGCTGCTGATTGCATTGCTTCCGGCAGTGTGTGAGGAACTGTTGTTCCGGGGATTTCTGTTATCTTCGCTGGAGCATACGATGAAGAAGCGGGCGGCAATTTTGACAGCGGCAATCATATTTGGTCTGTATCATATGAATCTGGTGCAGACACCGACGACAGCACTTATCGGTGTGGCACTCTGCTATGTGGCAGTGCAGTCGGGAAGCCTGCTGCCGGGAATGCTGATGCACTTTTTCAACAATGCATTGTCTGTGACAGCCGCATTTTATCCAAAACAGATTGCGCGCATCCTGCCGATCTTTTCAGAGAATGGCGTGCCGGTTCTGGTGCTGATTGTCGGTGGAGTCGGGCTGTGCGTGCTTGGCGCATATATAATAAAACGCTCGAAAAATAAGGCGTTTCCGGTTGAGTCAGATGCCCGTTTGTGATATGATAGGAAGTAGGTTAAGAAAGGTTCACCAAAGAGTATGGAACAGCAGAAAAAAAGAGATTATGAGATATACTGGCCGCATGTGATACTGGTTGGCATCATTGCGCTTGTGCTTGTCCTGATCGGTGTGATCATTGGAGTGAATATCGGAAAAAGCAAGAAATATAAGCCGGTTCCGGTGACAGGACAGGGATATACATGGACGTTGCAGCCGGGGGCTGAAGCGCAGATGATCTACACGAACTTCTGGCAGTTTGCGAGAGCGAGTTATGTGCTGGTCGGAGATATTCCGAACTGTGAATTTTATAAGATTGTAAAGGAGGTGCCGCGCAACGACTTCCAGACAGATAATTTCTATATGGAGGACGGAGACAGTACGATCATGGCATACCATGCCGGAGATGGCAGCCGGTTATCTGCGCTTGCCGTGGATGTGTCTTCGTATCAGTCAGAGCTTGACTGGGAGGCGTTGAAGCAGGCAGGTGTTACGATCGCATTTATCCGGGTCGGATACCGAGGCTACGGCTCCGAGGGCAAGCTTGTCGAGGACGAGATGTTCCAGACACACATTGAGGGCGCTAAGGCAGCCGGAATCAAGGTTGGAATTTATTTTTACAGTCAGGCGGTCAGCTATGAGGAAGGTGTGGAGGAAGCACAGTTTGCGCTCAATCTGGCATCTGCTTATACGCTGGATATGCCGGTTGTAATTGATACGGAGGAGGTCTACGCGGATGGAGCGAGAACCGCAGATATCTCGAATGATGCACGGACGGATGGCGTTGTCGGATTCTGCGAGACTGTGAAGAATGCAGGCTTCACACCGATGATTTATTCGAACCGGAACTGGTTTGTACAGAAGTTGGATATGACGAGACTGGGAGATTATAAGCTGTGGCTTGCACATTATGCGAATCAGCCGGATTTTCCATATCTGTATTCTGGCTGGCAGTATACGGGAACTGGCACGATCGCGGGAATCGGACAGGAACTGGATTTGAACGTATGGATGGAAGGCAGTGTTTATTAGGAACGGGGAGTGCCTATGTTGAATTGGGATCTGGCTTATGATTATGCGGCGATTTATCTGCTGCTTATCATAATCATATGGTATTTTCATGAAAAAAGAATACCGCTTGCGAGTCACCGGACATTTTTAGTGGCACTTGCTGCAGTCTTTGTCTCAACGGGACTGGAGATCGTCAGCACGAAGCTTGCACAGATGTCCGGCACGGAAGGAAATGTTGGATTCTGGGTGACAAGCACCTTGCAGCATCTGGCGCTGAATGCGATTCCGCTGCTGTTTGCGTACTATGTGCTGCAGATCGTACATATCAATGCCAGACAGATGCAGCATGCCAAATGTATGCTGGCAATCTGCGGCGTGGTTGATGTGGCTGTACTGGTGACGAATCCATATACCCATTGGGTGTACGAGGCGGAGGGCTGGCAGTATACCTATGACTATGGAGTACTGGTGCTCATTGCAGTTGCACTTGCGGCGATCGTCGCAAGTTCGGTTGTGGCATTGCACCGGGTGAATCATACATTATTTGCCAAGGCGATGGTTGTGCTGTTTCATATGCTGATTGTTGTGTCAGCGGTCTTTTTGCAGTTGAAAACGCATGTATTGTTGTTGAATTTCGTGACAGCAACGGTCTGTCTGACGCTTTATTATTATCTGCAGAATCCGAATGCCGTAATCGATACGGTGACAAAGCAGTTTAACCGCCGTTTTTTTGGCGAATATCTGCATACGTTTTTTATTAATGAAAAACCATTTGGAATCGTAGTCGTTGCAATGGATGATTTCAAGTTTATCAATAAGACCTATGGTGTCGAGAACGGAGATAATCTGCTTCGGCAGGTCGGAGCTTTCTTGGAGACGCTTCCGTTTCCCAAGACGGTGTTCCGCTTAGGCGCAGATCAGTTCTGCATCGTGCTATACAAAGATCTGGATCAGATCGATGCGGTGGCACAGACGGTGCATGAGCGGTTCCGTCATCCGTGGTACAGCGAGAATCAGGCTGGAATTATGATGTCCGCATCGATTTGCTGTGTGAACTGTCCGGCGGATGCGTCGGCATATGGACAGTTGATCGAGGTTATGGATTATTCCATGTCGATGGCAAAGCGTTTGCAGAAGGGCAGGATTACCTATGCAAAGGATTATGATTTAGGTAAGATCAAACAGGATAAGGCGTTTGAAAAGGCGGTCAAGCAGGCACTTGACCGGGATGAACTGATGGTATATTACCAGCCGATTTTTTCGGTGAAGAAGGGTGTCTATAATTCAGCAGAGGCGCTTGTACGTTTGCATGATGCAGAACTTGGCTGGATATCACCGGAGGATTTCATTCCGATTGCAGAGCGTAATGGCATGATCATTGAGATGGGAGAAGTCATTTTGGATAAGGTGTGCCGGTTTATTCATGATTTCAAGCTGGCACAGACGACGGTAGAGTATATCGAGGTCAATATCAGTCCGGTACAGCTGATGCAGCAGCATTTTTCGGACCGGGTAAAACAGATCATGGAAAAATACGATGTACGCCCGGAGCAGATCAACATTGAAATCACGGAGACTGCGACGATCAGTATGGCGGATACAGTCAATGCAAACATCATGGAACTCGTGCAGTATGGAATTAAATTCTCGTTGGATGATTACGGCTCTGGATATGCGAATATTGATTATATCAATCATATGCCGTTTTCGATTATCAAGCTGGATAAATATATTATATGGGATGCATTTAAGAGTGCCAAAGCTGGAATTACGCTGAAGCATACGATTGGTATGCTGAACGAATTAGAGTTACATATTGTGGCAGAGGGCGTGGAGACCGCGGAGATGCGCGATCACCTTGCCGATATTGGCTGCCATTTTATGCAGGGGTGGTATTACAGTAAGGCTGTATCGGACCAGGATTTCATCCGTTTGGTCGAGATGCAGTAGTTCACATGTTCCACAGACCATAAGCGGGGATATTCAGGGTGTCTCCATCGAGAGACACCTGATTGAAGCTTACTTTTACTGCAATATTTGTATTTGAATTTTTACTTCTGAACGTTTTAATATTCTGCGCCTTTGAATTCGGGATGAAACGGATATCGACCGGAACGGGGGCATCTTCTCCTTCATAGACAAACGGAACGCGCGCAGTCGCGCCGGATACCCAGTAGTACAGATACGGAATCTTGGAGCTTAGCTCCTGGAAGATAAACTGCTCTGCAATCGCACCGCATTTTTCTGCTAAGATATCATTTACATCAATCTCCTCATTCATAGGAAGTCCATAAGCGGCACGGAGCAGGCCGTGATCGATGATGAACAGTTCAAATGATTTGTAATCGACATGCTCTTCTAACGGCAGTGTACCGGATGTCAGACGTGGCAGTTTCCGGGCAATTCCAAGATTGCATAATGCCTGCGCTGCTTCGGCGTATTCCCGGCTGCGTGCATTGGAATCGACGGACTTGTACATGAATTTCTTGTTCTCGCGGGCAAGCTGCTCCGGGATGCTCCGGAAGATACGCTTACACCGCTGATAAAGTGCGACCGGGTAAGTTTGTTTCATAAGCTGGACATAATCCTCTAACAATGCCTCCTGCATTGGACGGATGATGGACAGATCCCGGTTTTTCAAATATGCATGAACCACGCCCGGCATACCACCAACTAAAAGATATTCGCGGAGCATGGAGGTGATCGCACCGATTTCCAGATTAGTGAGCGGTGTGTCCTTGTGTTTTGAGATTGCATCTATGAAAGGATGTGCTTTGCTTGCAATCATATATTCTTCAAAGGTCATCGGACGCATACGGAAGATCTCAAAAACGTCCGGGTGACTGTATTCAAATTCTGTAAATTCCATAGAGGATGCGATCAGACAGATGGTATAATTCGGATGATTTTTGCGGAAAGCATAGAAATATTCTGCGCAGTCCGGCACTGTCTGTACCTCATCAAAGATGAAAATACAATCCGATGCATCTCCGAATGAAAAACGCTGGGACAGCAGCATCTCTAGATTGGCATCTCCGGTGATGGCATCCTGACAGGCAGAATCCTCTGCCAGATTGATATAGCATTGCTGCTTGAAAAAGGCTGTGGCAAAATCGCGGACTGCCCATGTTTTGCCGACGCCCTTTGCTCCTTTTACATATAAGATTTTGCGCTTTGCCTGGTCGTACCAGTCAGCAAAGTCATTGATGATATTTCGATACATCCGTGCATGCACCCCTTTGTGTATGATATGAAAATATTTTAGTCAATAATATAGGGAGTGTCAACAAGAATTAGGTTGTTTCTACCGATTAAAAATGATATAATGAATCTCAATTATTGTATTATAGAAGGAGACGGATGCGTGAAAAATAAATGGAATAAAAATATTCTTCAACTTGGAGTTATGCTTGCGTTTGCCGGCTGTGCGTGTATATTGTTTGCGGAAGTGATCAAACAGTGGAAGTCTATTTTTGGATTTTTCGGAAATGTTGTTTCTGCAATGACGCCAATTATTATCGGACTTGTAATCGCATTTATGCTGAATCCGATCATGATCTATATCCGGCGTGGACTTTCCTTTTTGATATGTAAGATAAAAAAAGAAGCAGAATACGATACGGTTTACCGGAAGGTGAAAGTTCCGGCACTCATATTGACGGTGCTTTTGTTCCTTGGATTGCTTACCGGATTGTTGTGGCTGGTTATCCCACGTGTGTATGAGAGCTTGACGGATCTTGTAAACAGCATGGAGGATTATATCAATAACGCGGAGGCTTGGATTAAGAAAGCGTTTGCACAGAATAAGATGATTGAGGATAAGTTGTCGCAGGTGCTTGACTATGCAGAGAACAATGTGTTTACAATCCTGAAGGATAAGATTATGCCGAACCTTGACACGATCGTCAAGACACTTTCTTCCGGTGTCGTCGTTGGTATCAAAGCGGTTTTGAACTTCTTTATCGGTCTGGTTGTTATGATTTATCTGCTGATGAGCAAGGATGTACTGCTGGCGCAGTGTAAGAAAGTGATTTACTGTCTGTTCTCGAAGAAGACAGGCAACAAGATCATGGAAGGCTGTTCGTATGCGAATGTTGTGTTCGGTGGATTTATCAATGGTAAGATATTAGATTCGTGTATTATTGGAATTATATGCTTTATATTCACTTCCGCCGTGCATATGCGGTATGCAGTGCTGATCAGTGTGGTTGTCGGTGTGACAAATATCATCCCGTTCTTTGGACCGTTTATCGGAGCCGTACCGGGCGCGCTGCTAGCGTTGATGGATGATCCGATCATGTTCGTCGTATTTATCATCTGGATCATTGTGTTGCAGCAGTTTGACGGAAATATCTTAGGACCGCTGATTTTAGGTGATGCAACCGGAATCTCCGGTATCTGGGTTTTGCTTGCAATCTTAGTGGGTGGCGATTTGTTCGGTGTGGCAGGTATGATCTTAGGTGTGCCGGTGTTTGCATGTCTGTATGCATTTTTCGCGGTACAGCTCCGGGACAAGCTGCGGGCGAAAGATCTGTCCTCTGCGACTGGAGACTATATCCGGCTGAAGAAGTTTGATGAGGAGACGGGCGAGCCGATCTTCCGAGAACGTCACGATGAGCGAAAGACTTTGCGGGAAAGCCGTATGAAGCAGGTGCTGCGCCGGTGGATGGACAAGATGCATCTGAAGCGGCATGAAAATGCAGCGAAGGAAGCAGAGAAAAAAGAAACAGAGAAAGACATGAAATAAAGGGTTACTAAAAAAGAGACAAGGAGGAGCGAGTATGGCAAAGGGTAGTTATGCAACAAAACAGATCTTAAACTGGATGGAGTATTTTTCGAAGGAGATGCAGGTGAGTCCGGAGAAAATTAAGCTTCTGGATATCTGTGGAAAGCAGAAGAATGTAATACCAACGGTGGAAGGTCACAAACGTGTGCTGATCTTCGCGGATGAATCCCACGAGGATTTGTTCTATGATTTCTGGGAGGCAGGCTTTGGCGATTATGATATGTGGTATGCGGTCGGTATCGAGGAAGAAGGACAGGTAAAGCATGTCAAGATCAAAGAGGTGATCAACCGCAAGATTACAGGACCGACGGTTATTTTCATCCTGAATGAGAAAACGAGAGAGTCTTACCGGATCGGTATGCGCAATGAGATGTTCTCCAAGGGACCGATCAAGTATGTTGGCAAAGAGATCCGTGCCGTGATCATGAGTCTGCTTAACGTAGATTCACAGGATACGATCTGTTTAGTTGATGCGGAGAGTATTGCAATCGAGGCAGCGTTTGTGGCAAGCGATGGTACGATTATTTGTGTGGAGAATGACAAGGGTGCGAAGGATACAATGGAGGACAATGTGAAGCAGTTTGGTGTGCACAATGTCCAGATCATTCCAGATCTGTCAGAGGAGTCTATGGCGAAGATCCCAACACCACGGCTTTCTTTCATTGTAGCCAATAAGCATCTGGAGGAAGATATCCAGAGACTGCTGAAGAAGAATCCGAAGATGCAGTTCGTCATTTATACACTGGAGTTAAATATTCTGTCCGGTATTAAACCACTCTTTGATAAGTACGGTATTTCCAATATGGAAGTATTGCAGATCAATGTAGCAAAGACGAACAAAGACAGTATGTTTGTAAATCAGCCAGCCCCTTGGCTGATTACCGGAGAGGTGCTATAATGGCAATCGAAAATTTACCGAAGGATCCGATGATGCTCTTAAGCTTCGTGAATACGAGACTGCGTGATGACGGCATCAATCTGGACAGCTTTTGTTTACAATTCCGGACTGCAAGAGAAGATCTCGAGCAAAAACTTGCGGCTGTGGATTATAAATATGATGATAAATTAAACCGTTTCGTATAAGAGGCGGATTTAGTAAAAGGAGACATTATGAGACACAATTTCAAAGTAATCGAGAAAAAATGGCAGAAGAAATGGGAAGACGCCAAGGTGTTTGAAGCACAGGACTTCTCAGACAAGAAGAAATTCTACGGATTAGTAGAGTTCCCTTATCCAAGTGGAGCGGGTATGCACGTAGGACATATCAAGGCTTATTCCAGTGTAGAAGTCGTATCCAGAAAGCGTCGTATGGAGGGTTACAACGTATTGTTCCCAATCGGATTCGATGCATTTGGTCTGCCAACAGAGAACTATGCAATCAAGACAGG
>DHJV01000145.1:12050-17581 GCA_002404515.1 Lachnospiraceae bacterium UBA4711
TGGACACAGTGGATTTTCCTGAAGATGTTCGAGAAGGGACTTGTATTCCGTGATACAGCACTCGTTAACTATTGTCCAAGCTGTAAGGTTGTTCTTTCCAACGAGGACAGTCAGGGAGGTAAGTGTGATATCTGCCACAGCGAGGTTGTACAGAAGTCAAAGACTGTATGGTATCTGAAGATTACAGAATATGCAGATAAGCTTCTGCAGGGCTTGAAGGATGTCGATTATCCTGCAAATGTGAAACAGCAGCAGGAGAACTGGATCGGTAAGTCGACCGGTGCATTCGTAAACTTCGATGTGGATGGCACGGATGAGAAGCTTCAGATCTATACAACAAGACCAGATACCTTGTTCGGTGTAACTTTCATGGTTATCGCACCGGAGCATCCACTGATCGATAAATATGCTGACAAGATTACAAATATGGATGCCATCAAGGCATACCGTACGGAATGCCAGAAGAAGACCGAGTTCGAACGTACACAGCTTGTCAAGGATAAGACAGGTGTGAAGATCGAAGGTCTTATGGGTATCAACCCGATGAACGGCAAGAAGATTCCGATCTTCATCGCAGATTATGTTATGATGGGATATGGTACCGGCGCAATCATGGCTGTACCGGCACATGACCAGCGTGACTATGATTTTGCAAAAGCATTTGGCATTGATATCATTCAGGTTATCAAGGGTGGAGATATCTCGAAGGAAGCTTATACGGGTGACGGTGAGATGATCAACTCAGAGTTTCTGAATGGATTTACAAATAAGAAGGATTCCATCGCCCGCATGGTCGAAGAGATCAAGAAGATGGGGGTTGGTGAAGCAGGTGTACAGTTCAAGATGAAGGACTGGGCATTCAATCGACAGAGATATTGGGGCGAGCCAATTCCGCTTGTACATTGTCCATCCTGTGGTGTCGTTGCAGTACCATATGATGAGCTTCCTCTGGAACTTCCGGATGTGAAGAACTTCGAGCCGGGTGAGGACGGTGAGTCTCCACTTGCAAAGATTGATTCCTATGTAAACTGCAAGTGTCCAAAGTGTGGCGGCGATGCAAAGCGTGAGACAGATACTATGCCACAGTGGGCAGGCTCATCCTGGTATTTCCTTCGCTATGTTGATCCAAACAACGACAAGGCGTTTGCAGATCGTAAGAAGATTGACTACTGGATGCCAGTTGACTGGTATAACGGTGGTATGGAGCATGTAACGAGACATATGATCTACTCCAGATTCTGGCATCGTTTCCTGTATGATATCGGCGAGGTAAATACACCGGAGCCATATGCGAAGCGTACGATTCAGGGACTGATCTTAGGACCAGATGGCGACAAGATGAGTAAGTCTAAGGGAAATGTTATTGACCCGCTTGATATTGTAGAGGATTACGGCGCAGATACCCTTCGGACATATGTATTGTTCATGGGTGATTATGCAGCTGCAGCTCCTTGGAGCGACAGCTCTGTGAAGGGATGTAAACGTTTCTTAGAGCGTGTAGCAGGTATGACGGATATGGTATCCGATGATCCTTCCACAGATGCTTTGGAGGTAAGCTTCCACAAGGCAATCAAGAAGGTAAGCAACGATATTGAAGAGACGAAGTTTAACACAGCAATCGCAACGTTGATGGCACTCACAAACTCTGTGTACAGCGCTGGTAAGCTGAGCAAAGAACAGCTTGAAATCTTCATCAAGCTTCTCTGTCCGTTTGCACCTCATTTGACAGAAGAGATCTGGGAGTCTCTCGGACATGATGATTTCCTGTCACTCAGTGCATGGCCACAGTATGAGGAAGAGAAGACCGTTGATGCAACGATTGAGATCGGTGTACAGGTCAATGGTAAGGTAAGAGGAACCGTTCTTGTCGCAAAGGATGAGGATAAGGATGCCGTTCTTGCCCGTGCAAAAGAGATCGTCGCTGATAAGCTGACTGGAAACATCGTAAAAGAGATTTACGTGCCGGGAAAGATCGTAAATATTGTATGTAAGTAAGCGTTTTATATATAAAAACTGAGTGGGATGATAAAGAATAAAACAGTGAAATTGGCAGTATGTGATGGTTTGTCTGTTTTATGAATTCTCCGAACTCCGAAGAAACGGCTGTCTGACATTGGTTTGTATCATGTCAGACAGCCGTTTTTTGTTATGGCGACGAGGAAAATGTTATAAGAAAAAGGATTTGATCATTTGGAATTTCTGCCGCTCTGCCGGGGACATGCTTTCTTCCATTGCTTCGAGAAGCAGCGCGGATTCCTCTTTTGTGAAGCTTAAGTTCCGCCGCTTTAATTCCTGATTGATCTGCAGAATCTGCGGCAACAGCTCCTCGGCGGACTGGTACTTGCTCTGTTCTTTGATTTCGTTGATGATTCTTAGTTTTGTTGGATGGATATTTCGAAGTTTTGGGTTTTGTTCAAACATAGGAGAACCTTTCTATTTATTGGGAATTCAGGATATCCATGACACTGGAATAAAGATCCTTGTGCATAGATGCCTGTTGTGTTTGACTGCGGTCAGGAGTGTGCGCTTGTTGCGTGTAGTTCCTCATGGAATTCGGACTATGACTTTGCCGTGGTTCATAATCTGGTGGCGGAGGTGGTGCACCGCAGCCCGGTTGTGGCGGGAAATCATAGTGAGTTCCGTGATTTGGTGGTGGAGAATCACAGGGATTCCCACAATTATTATTTGGTGGCGGTCCCGGTGCGCCGGAATCATTCATCGCCTGCATGACCTGCATCATTTTGAGCATCTGCTGCATGTTCTTGATATTGCCTGCGAAATCGCCCGGCAGAAAACGGCACATACACTCCATCATTTCCTCAGAACTTTCCGGATGACAGTCGAATCCGCAGGAAGCGACATAGTCCGGGTGGTCGAAGCATTGCATCAGGGCACGGATCTCCTGATATTTAATTAAGAGAATCAACGGCTTTTTGTAGGCATAGTCCACAAAAGGAATCATGGCTTCTAAGAAAAACAGGGAGTCGTCATGAATCAGTTGATCGAGCGGATGGTTATGCAGCATGGCGGATGCTCTGGAATCTTGTTAGTCTAATATATGTGTGAATGTCTGAAAATATGAGATGGGTTTAGATTATCTCGCCTGTCGGCTCGATGAACATTGACCGTCATATAGAAAACCGTGCAAGCACAATTTTCTGCATGACGGTTTATTGCGCAAAAACTCCCCTACAAGTGAACTTGCAAGGGAGTCCCGAAGAATTCCTCTATTAACAACCGCAGCCGCAACCGCCGCCATTGTTATTTCCGCAGCAGAAGAGGAGAATCAGGATGATCCAGATACAGTCATTGTCGCAACCGCAACCGTTTCCACCGCAGAATCCTCCGCCGCCACAGCCACCGCACAATAACAACAGGATGATAATCCAGATGCAGGAACAGTTGCTGCCATTTCCGATGTTAAAACCATTTCCACAGCCGCAACCGCACTGTGTAGCTGACAAATCGCTCATGAGATGCCTCCGCTAAAAATTCTTATGGTTTATACTATGCGCCTGCCTGCGAAGTGTTAAAAAAAGTTGAATGGAAGTTCGTTAAATGTTAAGATAGAGAAAATTGACAAAAGGCGACAGGATTCGATGAAGCACAAGAAGTTTGAAATCATAATGATAAAAAATACACTGGCGATGATGCTCCCTATCATGGCCTTATTACTTGTACTCATTTTTGTGGGCGTGCGTTATTCGCTGTTCCATGCGGTACAATGTTATGAGCTTACGAAGATTGAACCAATCGAGGATCAGATTGCACAGTTATATGCGGATGGTACCACGAGTGTCCGGTACAATGCGGAGAATCTGTATTATACGGGATATAATTATCTGGTGGAAAATAAAATTAAGGGTGCCTATTATTACTGCTTTGAGGATGATCATATGGTGTTTTTGCTCATCAAGACCAGTCATCCGGAGAATTACATTGAGAAACGGACTGTGAAAGGGCGCATTGTGAACGATGAGGTTGTCACGGAGCATATTCTGGCGGGGCTTTGCAAAAATGGGGATGTTCCGATGAATATTCTGGACGGATTTTATGATTCTTATGTCATCAGCGAGCCGGATTATCCGTATGTGTATACGGGAATTGCGTATATGATTGTTGCGGCGTTGTCGATGTTGTATGTCTTTGTTCTGTCGTATGTTGTCCGATTGTGGATGCGGCCATACAAGAATCCACAGGCAAAGAAGCTGCGTGCCTATGGACGGAGAAGTACGGTAATTGAACAGCTTAACACAGAGTTGCGGGATAAATTATATTTCCATTATCATGGAATCTATGTGACAGATAATTTTCTGATTGCAACGTATTGGTTCCATACGGACGTGATCCGGCTCGATGATGTGCGGTATCTGTCTAAGAACCGGGTAGAAGAGAAAAGCGGCAGGGAGCTGTACCGGCTGACTTTGTCAGAGCCGGAGACAGATCTGTTCTATGAGATTGATTTTAAGGAAGAAGAGCTGATTGATGCGTGTGTGGATGCGATAAGGGGATAGATTTGTAGAATGGTAAATTATTATTCACCTATTGCGTGTATCTGTATATGGCAGTAAAATAAACACGAATTTGGAATTTTCAAGAAGGAGTGCAGGGAATGTATCGTATAAAAGCCAACAAAGAAATACGTGTAAATGCAATATCCTGCATGCTCCCTAACCTCAAAATAGAACGTTTGTTCATCGGGGGGGGGTACTGCTCAGCAGGAAAATTGTTGAAGCAGAGATAGAGAATTTCGAATCTCGTAAATTCATTTCCAGTTCGGAGAACTCACAGAAGCGATATAACTATATAGATAACATGAATGTAGTCGGGCAGAGATGCGTGGCTTTTTTTCGTGCGCTTATTTATAGAAAACTTCTGATGGAGGAATGAACGGATACTTTGCTTGTGAAGGGAAAATCTTCATAGGAAAGCTGGAAAAAGTATGAACACGCATAAGAATGAGGAGGAAACAACATCAAGCTTTCCAATGCAGCGTATGCAGGTGGAATCCAGTATCGTACCCGCGTTCAGACCTATGGTTGGGAGAAAGAATGGAAAAAAGATGGTGCGATGAGTGGAACAAGCGGGCAGGCAAAGCGACTGGAAGCAATCCAGATCGTGCTTGTACCAAAGGGGAGCACAGCACCAACGAACAACTATAAGGGTATTCAGTCTGTGAATACAAAGGCTTATATCAAGAGATAAGGAAAATAAATACAAATAGAAGTGGGGGGCGTCCGGATTGGAACGCCCTCCATTTTGCGTTATTGATTATCGCGAATCTCGTCCAACTTCTCCTGCGTAATCTGGAGATGATCGATGATCCAATCATCGGATTTACCACATTCGAGATAAGCAACGATTTTACCTTTGACTTCGCCTTCAGACAGTCCCTCCTGTCTGCCAATTTCTTTTAATTGTACCAGTGCTTCACACATATTTACATCCTCCTTTTCCAATTCATGTTTTGGTATATTCATGTTACACGCCTCACTTATAATGCCTGCCGTCAGTGAATCCAGATGCGACAG
>DHJV01000130.1 GCA_002404515.1 Lachnospiraceae bacterium UBA4711
CTACTTATTTGTTTCAAACTTATCTGCTCCATAAAATTCTGCACGCAGAACTATGTTATTATGCACGGATTTCGATACCCATCTTAGAAAGCTCTGCAAGAAGCTTATCGACAACCGGATTGACATCCGCATCGGTCAAAGTCTTTGTCTTGTCACGGAACACAAGTGAGTATGCAACGGACTTCTTGCCCGGTGCCACCTGTGCGCCCTCATAAACATCAAACAGCTTGTAGCTCTCTAACATCTTGCCGCCACACTTCTTGATGACCTTCTCAATCTCGCCAACAAATACCTTCTTATCCACAACAAGCGCCAGATCTCGTGTAACACTTGGGAACTTCGCAATGCCTTCGTACTTTCTGTCAAATGTCGTAAGCATTGTAACTGTCTGCATATCGAGAACTGCGACATAGACTTCCTTCTTCATTCCGTAGTTTTCAACAACCTCTGGATGAAGCTGTCCGAGATAACCAACCGGAAGCTTGCCCTTCGTGATATTTGCCTGACGTCCCGGATGTAAGAATGGATGCTCAGAAGTTGGCTCGTAGTTAATCTCCTTTGCAAATCCAAGCTTCTCTGTCAACTCTTCGATCACACCCTTCAGATCGAAGAAATCACCCTCTCCGAACATACCGAGTGTCAGCATCATGCGCTCATCAGGAAGCTCTGTCAGCGGAAGTGCCTTTGGCAGATATACATTTGCAAGCTCATACAGTCTCGCATGCTTATTTCTACGGTTATAGTTTGTAGAAAGGGATGTCAGCATACCATTTAACGGAAGCGTTCTCATGATAGAGAAGTCCTCACCAAGTGGGTTCATGATCTGGATTGCCTTTCTATATACGGAATCCTGTGGGATGAGCAGCTTGTCAAATACCTTCGGACTCTCGAACGAGTAATGCATGGCTCCGGAGAAGCCATCGCCCTCGACAATATTTCTTACGATATCATTTACACGCTCTGCATAGCTCTTCTTACCGGCAGTCGACTCGCCGTGTGGCAGAGTCGTCGGAATATTTGCATAGCCATAGAAACGTGCCACTTCCTCTGCAAGATCTGCCATACATTTCAGATCCTGACGGAAAGTAGGGATTGTCAGCATATTTGTCTTTTCGTCATAACGAAGCTCCAGCTTCTTGAAGATTGCAAGCATAACGTCAGAAGAAATGTCAGTTCCGAGCAGCTTGTTCATTTTCTCCGGTTCAAACGGAAGCTCAATCTCCTTGACGGGGTTTGGATATACGTCAACCATACCGTCAACGACCTTACCACATCCAAGCTCCTCGATCAACTGGCAGGCACGGTTGATTGCCTGTTCTGCTAAGTTTGGATCAAGACCCTTTACGAACTTTGCGGCTGCATCTGTAGCAAGACCGATTCGCTTCGTCGTCAGACGAATATTGGTACCGTCGAAGCAGGCTGCCTCGAACAGCAATGTCTTGATATCATCTGTAACCATGGAATTTTCGCCACCCATGATACCGGCGATACCGATCTCCTTCTCGCCGTCGCAGATCATCAGAACGTCCTTGTCCATCTTACGCTCCTGACCATCCAGTGTCACAAATGTATCACCGTCATTCGCACGTTTGACAACGATCTTCTTACCCGCGATCGTATCTAAGTCATACGCATGCATTGGCTGACCATACTCTTCCATAACATAGTTTGTAATATCAACCAGATTGTTGATAGAACGGATTCCCTGAGAAGCCAGTCTCTCTCGCATCCATTTTGGGGAAGGACCGATCTTCAAATCTGTAACCACTCTGGCTGTGTAACGTGGACACAGATCCGGTGCCTGTACATCAACGGTAATATAATCATTGACATCGCCGCCGCTGCCCTGTACTTTGATCTCCGGCTCATGGAATTCCTTGTCAAAGGTTGCAGCAGCCTCTCTTGCCATACCGATCATAGAGAAACAATCAACACGGTTCGATGTGATCTCATACTCTACAACGGAATCATGCAGGCCAAGTGCTGCGATTGCATCGTCGCCCGGCTTTACGCCTGACTCTTCGCCGAAAATATAAATACCATACTCCGGTGCCTCCGGGTACAGATCTCTGGATGAACCAAGCTCTTCGATGGAACACATCATACCATTACTCTCGATGCCACGAAGCTTGCCCTTCTTAATCTTGATGCCGTCCTCCGGAAGTGGCTCGCCATCATGTCCGCCTGCAACCTTACCGCCATCTAAGACAACTGGTACGAGATCGCCTTCCTTTACATTTGGGGCACCTGTTACGATCTGGATCGTCTCAGCACCGATATTTACCTGACAGATAATGAGCTTATCTGCATCCGGGTGCTTCTCGATCTTCTCGATCTTACCAACGACTATCTTCTCTAAGTTCTTATCTTTCTTCTCGTATCCTTCTACATGGGAACCGGACAGTGTCATCGCATCTACGAAATCCTGTACATCCACGTCTAAATCAGGAACATATACTTTTAACCATGAAATCGGTGTATTCATCTTCTTACCTCCATCTTAGAACTGATTCAAAAATCTTGTGTCGTTTTCGTACAAGAGACGCATATCATCGATCTCGTACTTCAGAAGTGTGATACGTTCCAGTCCGATACCAAATGCGAATCCCGAATACTCTTCCGGATCAATGCCACACATTTCCAATACATGCGGATGAACCATACCGCAGCCAAGAATCTCAATCCAGCCACTGCCCTTACATACACGGCAGCCCTTGCCACCACACTTGAAGCAGGTGATATCCACCTCTGCAGAAGGCTCTGTAAATGGGAAATGATGCGGACGGAACTTCGTCTTTGTCTTCTCTCCGAAGAACTCCTTCGCGAACTGATCGAGTGTTCCCTTCAGATCCGCCATTGTGATTCCCTTGTCAACAACCAGTCCCTCAACCTGATGGAAGGATGGTGAATGGGTTGCATCTACTTCGTCTGAACGGAATACACGTCCCGGTGACAGAATACGGATCGGCAGCTTGCCCTTCTCCATGATTCTTGCCTGTACCGGTGATGTCTGTGTACGAAGCAGAATGTCCTTTGTAATATAGAATGTATCCTGCTCATCCTTTGCCGGATGGTTTGCAGGGATATTCAAAAGCTCAAAGTTGTATTTGTCATATTCGATTTCCGGTCCGGATACGATCTCATATCCCATACCGATAAATACACGCTCCAGATCTTCAAGTGCGATCTGGTTTGGATGTCTGTGTCCGTCGATCTTCTTCACACCCGGAAGTGTAACATCGATCGTCTCACGCTTCATCTTCTCTGCACGCAGGGCAGAATTGATGGATTTCATCTTCTCCTCAAGCTTTGCCTCGATGTTCGCACGTGTCTCATTTACCATCTGTCCAACCTTCGGACGATCTTCCGGAGCCACATCCTTCATGCTCTTCAATACCTGGGTTAATTCACCCTTCTTACCAAGGATCGACACCTTGATATCATTCAAGATGTTGATATCCTGTGCCTCTGCGATCTTGGAAAGTGCCTGTTCTCTGATGCTTTGCAACTTTTCTTTCATTTCCTGTTTTCCTCCATGTTATACCAATTTCAGATGATTGCAAACCAGAAACACATCATACGAGCGATTCATAATTACCATTTCTACGCAGACGCGCTCTCACTCGGTTCATCACGCAGTGGTACTAAATTCACGACGATGAATCCGTCGTTCATTAAGTTCCAGCGTGCTTCAACGGTCTGCTTTAGAATTGGTAATTACGAATCACTCAATCCACATATTGGAACTGCAATCATCTGATATGTGTTTCTAACCAGTCAAAAAAGGCAATAAAAAAACTTCGCCCTTGACTAGGGACGAAGTAATATCCGCGGTACCACCCTGATTCGACTGTGACAGTCGCTCTCATTGTATGCGTAACGTGCATAACACGACGAATCCTACTTTCCACTGCGCCACGACAATGGTATGTTCAAATCCGCGACTCCGGTGTGAAAATGAGATCTTCCTCTACTGAACAGGGCTTGCAGCCGTGGCCCCGTCTCTCTGTCAGGTCTTGAAAATCCTTGTTGCACCTTCAACGTCTTTCTGCTTATTATGTTCTTGCAGGCGCATCGTTATTCATTCCGTAAATGCACCTATCAAGAAATATTTTAGCACAATAAATAACTGTGTCAACCCCGAAAATGTAAACACAAATAATTATACTACTATCTTTAATCTACCAATATTTTTCCACAAGTTTCTGTGCTTCGTCCTCGGTTTTATCATAGGATTCTACTAATTCCTGAACCGCCTGCTCCTTTGTGGTGCACAGTTTCTTTAGCAGTTTAAACATAGCTTTAACACTTTCTTCTCGTTCTTTTTCTAATTCTTCCTGTGCTTTATTCAACGCCTCCTCTGCTCTCTTCGTCTTCGCACGCTCTTCCTGTATGTTCATTGGCTCCATATTCTCAAACCAGTTTCCCATGCTCCCGCCTCCGATCATTTTTCTCAAACAATCTGTCGCCTCAGAAACCGATACCTGCATCTTCATAAATAACGCCCACAGCGAATTTACGATGATCTGCACGATATTTTCCGACGCCCGCTCCATGATCTCGCGGATTTCTTCCTGATTGGATCTTAGAAAATCCGAAAAATCCTGCGGTGTCTGAATGCGGTTTATCATCATCAAAAGCGACATTTCATCCTCATGAATCAGCAGCTCTTCGTTTGTATACTGGTGGACATTCACAAGCCGGTATGTAAAGTCAGGAATGTACGATGCAAAGATCTCATTCATAAACACACGCTCTTTTACGTGCATAGATGCTGTCCATTTTCCCGTGCCCTCATAATACACAATCGGGAACACTGGCGGATACCGGAATCCCTTCGTCTTTGAGATCCCCGGATGCGCCTTTTCCATCGTCTTTGCATAATCATCCCAGATGCATACCGTGTACCGAAGCAACTGCATACACACATT
>DHJV01000144.1 GCA_002404515.1 Lachnospiraceae bacterium UBA4711
TACTACAACCAATACCGGATTCCTCACAACGGAAAAGCGATCGTATCCAAGGGCACACTGGCAAGTCCGGAGGATTCTGTCTGCATGAGTTTTGTAAGCGGAAGTCTCTTAGACCGGAACATCAAGCCATTGGAGCTTTGCAATCCGCTTGACCAGAAGCGAAACTGCGAAAGCTGTACCGATCCTGACGACTGCACCTGTCTGACACCATCGGATTGAATTTCAAAAATTACCGGAAATTGGTAAAATAATCTCCTTATTTAGGTTCATACTATTTTTATAGAATGAAAACTAGATAAGGAGTGTTTTTATTATGAAAAAATTTAAAACGACCGCTGCGATCGCAGCAACTGCCATGATGCTTTCTATCTGTATGTGCGGATGTGGTACGGACGAGACGAGCAAGGACACTGCAACCACTTCGGAGCAGACACAGATGACAACCGAAAACAGCAACGCAACCGGTGGTAATGCCACGAACTCCAACGGTGTTGGAAATGGTATCAAGGATGCCGCTGATGGTGTCGGTGAAGGCGTGAAGGATGCTGCCGAAGGTGTCGGCGAAGGTGTCAAAGATGCTGCCGAAGGTGTCGGAAATGGCGTCAAGGATGCTGTGGACGGCGTGGAAGATGCCGTGGATGGAAATCAGAGCAAGCGATAGTATCAAAGAAAAAGGTTCCGCCTTTGGTGCAGTTTCTACACCACAAGCGGAACCTTGTTTTATTTTTTTTCGTCCGATCTCACCTGAAAGGATGGCTCAATCTTGTTCATCATACGATCATATTGTTCATACATTTTCTGTACACTGTTTTCTAATAGGTAGTAATGCATGACATATGGGATCAGCAGCACCAGAAGTGCAAACACAAGCGCAGCAATAATCAGTGAGCCGCTGAAATTCAAATAAAGAATGGAAATCACGGTCGCAATCGCAAACAGCGCCATCACAATCAAATGTACCTGCCGTTCATGTGCGAAAAAGGCGATCTGCACGAGATGTTTATCCTTCTCATGCTCCCAGTTTACATTCTCTTTTTCTAACAGTGCATCAATATATTCCAGATATTCGGTAATTCTCTTTTTCATCTTCCACTCCTCCTGCCAGCTTCTTTCATTTTCTAATTTTTTTCTTACACAGTTTCATTTATTTTGGTCTGTATCCTGCTGTCATCACTTTTCACTTATTATATCGCTGTCTGCATAAATATTCCATAGTCATATGTATATTTCCGTGCTATAATAAGGGTGCATTTTTATGCGCATACATAAGGAGGAAATTATGCCAGACAACAACGGAAATAATCAGAATAACAACGACGATGATGAATATGAAAAATATTGCTATCTCTGTCGCAGACCGGAATCCGAGGCCGGTCCATTTATCCGGATGCCGGGAAATATGTATATCTGCAACGACTGTATGCAGAAAAGCTTCGATTCCTTCAACAACGGAGCGATGCAGTTTTTAGACCTCTCCAAGATGCCGAACATCAACATGTCGCAGTTTATGCCATTTGATGATATTCCGACTTCCCAGAAGGTCAAAAAGAAGAAAAAACAGAAAGAAGAAAAAGAGCAAAAGCCACTCACAATGGCAGATGTTCCAGCCCCACATAAGATCAAGGCAATGCTTGATGAATATGTCGTCGGACAGGAATATGCCAAGCGTGCCATGTCGGTTGCCGTCTACAATCACTACAAACGTGTAATCACAGACACAATGGATGACATCGAGATTGAGAAATCCAACATGCTCATGCTCGGTCCAACCGGATGTGGTAAGACATATCTGGTTCAGACGATTGCCAGGATTTTACAGGTGCCACTTGCTATTACCGATGCTACCACGCTGACCGAGGCCGGTTATATCGGAGATGATGTAGAGAGCATCCTCTCCAAGCTGCTTGCCGTCGCAGATAACGATGTCGAGAAAGCCGAACGCGGCATCGTCTTTATCGACGAAATCGATAAGATTGCGAAGAAGAAAGAGACACGCAGCCGCGATGTCAGCGGAGAGTCCGTACAGCAGGGACTTCTGAAGATCTTAGAAGGTGCCGAGGTTGAGGTGCCTGTCGGTTCCGGCAGCAAGAATGCCATGACACCGATGACGACGATGAATACACGCAATATCTTATTTATCTGTGGTGGTGCATTCCCGGATATTGAAGATATCATCAAGCAGCGTCTGAACAAACAGTCCTCTATGGGCTTTGCCGCAGACCTGAAAGATAAATACGACAAGAACGATAACCTGATCAGGGAAGTGACCACCGAAGATCTGCGTGAATTCGGTATGATCCCAGAGTTCCTTGGTCGTCTTCCAGTGCTTTTCACATTAGATGCGCTGGACAAAGACATGTACATCAAGATCTTAAAAGAACCAAAAAATGCAATTCTCAAGCAGTACAAGAAGCTGCTTGCCTTAGATGATGTAGATTTGGAATTCGATGACAGCGCCTATGAAGCAATCGCGGAAAAAGCAATGGAGAAAAAGACAGGTGCCCGTGCACTCCGTGCAATCATCGAGAAGTTTATGATGGATATTATGTATGAGATTCCACGCGACGATAATATCGGTCGTGTTACCATCACCGGCGATTATATCAACGGCAAAGGTGCACCGATCATTGAATTACGTGGTACCAATATTTAAACGACGGAATCAGGAGGTATCAATATGAAAAAAGTCGAAGTGATCATCCGACCTGAGAAACTGGATGACATGAAAGAGATTTTGGATGAATGCAGCACAACCGGAGCCATGGTCAGCAATATTATGGGATATGGAAACCAGAAGGGTTACAAGTCCCAGCACCATAACGGTGATTATTTTGTTAATCTTCTTCCAAAACTGAAGGTTGAGACCGTTGTCTCCGATGATGTATGTGAGAAGTTGATTTCCATGGTTACAGAACGTATCCCAACCGGAAGTTACGGGGATGGCAAGATTTTTGTATATAATATAGAAGATGCTGTACGTATTCGCACCGGCGAACGCGGAGATGATGCTCTATGATAACTGCAATCATCGCGCATCGTGGTGCTTCGGCTCTCGCCACACACGAAAACACATTGGAGGCGTTTCAGATTGCGATCAACCTGCAGGCAGATTTTGCAGAGTTTGATATCCGTCGGACGAAGGATCATCAGTTGATTGTATTTCACAATCCCGATCTAAACGGCACGGATATCCGCCATCTTACCTATGATGAAATCTGCAGAACCACCGGCACACACGGTTACCGGGTTCCGCTTTTACAGGAAGTATTGGAGCTGTGCCGCGGGAAAATCAAGCTGGATATTGAGTTAAAAGAAACTGGATATGAGCAGGAGATCATTGATCTGGTAGAACGCTATTATGATTACTCCGATTATATGATGAAGTCATTTATTGACCGTTCGGTGCTCCGTATCAAGAATATCGATCCGAACATCAAAGCGGGTCTGTTGATCGGGACGCCACGCAACACGATTGTCCATCGGTTAAACGAATACTTCCCGCTTCACCGGCTGCATGTGTGCAAGGCAGATTTTATCTCCCCGCATTTCCAGTTCGTAACACGGGAATTTCTCATGCGCATGCATCTGCATCGCAAAGAGGTCTATGCATGGACAGTCAATGACATCGCAAAGATGAGTAAGCTGATCCGCAAAGGCGTTGACGGTATCATCACCGACCGCCCGGATTTCGGTATGCAGGCACGCATGGCTTTTGAATAATCAAAGACAGAAAGGATGAACAAGATGAAATACAAAGTTGGATTTATTGGTTGTGGAAATATGGCAAGTGCCATTATCGGCGGTCTAAAAGCTCACGCCGGCATCGACGCTGCTGAAATTATTGCAGCAGATGCTTCCGAAGCTGCACGTGAAAAGGCCAGGGAAACCCTCGGTATCTGTACAACTGCCTCAAATACGGAAGTATCCACACAGGCAGATGTATTATTCTTATCCGTAAAACCACAATATTATGAGACAGTGATCGCAGAGATCCAGCCAACACTCCCTGCCGGACAGATTATCGTTACGATCGCACCGGGCAAGACATTGGCCTGGCTTGGTGAGCGACTCGGTGATGTGAAGATTGTCCGCACCATGCCAAATACCCCAGCCCTTGTCGGGGAAGGAATCACAGGCGTATGCAAGAATGGACTTGTCACGGAAGAAGAATTTACATATGTACTAAAATTACTGAGCAGCTTTGGACTTGCCGAAGCAATCCCAGAATCTCTGATGGATGCGGTTGTCTCTGTCAGCGGCAGTTCGCCAGCATATGTATTTCTGTTTATCGAAGCAATGGCAGATGCCGCCGTTGCCGATGGTATGCCACGGGCACAGGCTTATAAGTTCGCGGCACAGGCAGTACTCGGAAGTGCAAAAATGGTATTAGAGACAGGAAAGCACCCTGCCGAGTTGAAAGATATGGTATGCTCTCCTGCCGGAACCACCATTGAAGCGGTTCGTGTCTTAGAAGAAAAAGGATTCCGCGGCGCAGTCATGGATGCCATGAAAGCCTGCACCGCAAAAGCGAAAGGAATTTAAAGAATTTCAAGAGTAAAAAAAGAAGCACCCGATCAGTTTCATCGAGTGCTTCTTTTTTATGAAAGGTTTTGGGAATACAAATTATAATGAGAAAGAACCCTCTGTTCCATCTGCTGTATAGTATACCATGTTTGTCTCTGGCTGATAGTATACGTTCAACTCCTTGATTGCTTTCTTTCCACTTGCCTCTGCTGCCTTTGCTGCAATATCTTCTGTGGAAACCTGACCACCCTGATACTCAACAAAGAGCTTTACTGCCTTAGGAGCGGTTGCCTTAGCTGGAGCTGCCTTCTTTGCAGGTGCTTTCTTAGCTGGAGCTGCTGCCTTTTTTGCAGGCTCAGCTTTCTTGGCTGGAGCTGCTGCCTTCTTTGCAGGCTCTTCCTTCTTAGCAGGTGTTGCTGCCTTCTTTGCAGGCTCAGCTTTCTTAGCTGGAGCTGCTGCCTTCTTAACTTCTTCCTTAGCCGGGGCTGCTGCCTTAGCTGCTTCTACCTTTGCCATAGTTGCATCAACTGTTGCTTTCTTTACTGCCATGATCCATTCCTCCGTAAATAAGTATGTATATTTTTTAGTAATACTATGTTGTCTTTGATTTCTTTTGTTGACATGATATTACGCCACTTTCCTTGATTTTGCAAGGCTTTTTGGGATTTTCTTAAGTATTTACCAATGGATTTGCACTTTGACGAAAAAAAGAGGACATTTTGCACAATGAATTTCTATTGACTTTTCCTCCCGACAAGACTACTATAAACGACAGCTTTAATAACCTGTAATTGATTATATGGAAAAGGAGTTCTTTCTATGTCTACGCAAAAACGAAACATCTGGCTGGACAATGTAAAAGGATTTTTGATTATCTGTGTTGTCGCCGGACATTTTTTAGAGAGCGGAATTGATTATCATTCCAACATGTGCAAATCTTTATTTTTGTTCATTTACAGTTTTCACATGCCATTATTTGTGTTTGCAAGCGGATTGATGTGCGATCATGCCATTCAAACAAAAGAACGTTTCTATAAAAAACTTGTAAACTTTGCCGGGCTGTATGTCCTGCTGAAACTGCTGATCTTTCCATTTCAACGCCTGACGGATCCAGATCTTACGTTTTCGCTTGTAAAAACGGATGGTGTCCCTTGGTATCTGTTTGCAATGTGTGTATTCTATACATGTGCCTACCTGCTCCGCCATGTCGATAAACGAAAGATTTTAGTCATTGCGGTTTTCACTGCACTTCTGGCTGGCTATGACAACGGAATCGGGGATGTGTTTGCTTTTTCCCGGTGTCTCGTGTTCTTTCCGTGGTTTGTACTTGGATGGATGTGCGATGTAGATAAATTAGAATTTCAGCTTCACCGTCCGGCAATGGAGATTCTTGCACCAGTGATCGTACTTGCATTTTTTATTTTGTGCCGTCTGAATATTGACAGCTTCTACATCTTCCGCCGCTTCTTCACCGGCAGAAGCTCATACGAAACGCTGTTGGACGATGCCGGAGAAGTCGGCATTTTATTCCGTCTGTCAGCCTATATGATTACATTTATTATTGGTGTATGTATTTTAAGCATCATCCCACGGCGTAACATGCTTCATCTCGATGTCCTCGGAAAAGAATCAATGTCAATATATTTTTTCCACCGTCCGGTGCTCTTCTACCTGGAATACGCAGAGACATATCCTTTTCTGTATCAACATTTCCGCGGATGGGCAAATATCCTATGGCTGATCATCGCAGTGCTGCTTGCAATCATACTTGCACAGCCACTATTCGAGAAGCCTTTCAAACTCTACAACGCGTGGATCAAACGAAAAGTTCATGCTTCGTAAATCAATCATCTGTCTGGCAGATACAGCAAAAGGCGCCTTGCACATTACATGCAAGACGCCTTTCTTTATATGTAAGGAAATGATTTAGTTTTCTCCCTGCAAAGCGTCGTAACCTTCTTCTCCGGTACGAACCTTGATAACATTCTCTACGCCATAGACGAATATCTTACCATCTCCGATGCTTCCAGTATAAAGTGCCTTCTTTGCCGCCTTAACAACCGTGGCAACCGGAACCTTGCTGACAACGACTTCCACCTTTACCTTTGGAAGCAATGTCATATCCATCTTAACACCACGGTAGTACTTCGTCTGACCCTTCTGAGCACCACATCCAAGTACCTGCGTGACTGTGATACCTGTGACACCGGCATCATTGAGTGCATTCTTCAGATCCTCAAACTTATTCTGCTTACATATAATTGAAATCTTTGTAAGCTTGACATCCGAAGCAACGCCTGCACCACCACTCATAACCTGAACCGGAACTGCCTCATCCTCAGGCACAGCATTCTCTGGGATAGCAGGAGTTGATACAGTTGTTGTACCGTCACTGCTGATGTGATCGCCATATGTCATGAATCCTGCGTAAGCTGTCTCCAGACCATGCTCTGTTGCATCCAGACCTGTGATTTCCTCCTCTGCGGATACACGCAGGCCGAAGATCTTCTTGATTACAAGGAATGTGATTGTAATTGTAACAGCTGTCCACGCTGCTGTTGCAAGCATACCTGTCAACTGGATACCGAGAAGCTTGAATCCACCGCCATAGAAGAGACCAAGTAACTTGTCACCATTTGCATCTGCAAGGGAATATGTAGGTGCACTATCCGTTGCAAAAAGGCCAACTGCGATGGTACCCCAGATACCATTCATCATATGAACAGCTACGGCACCAACCGGATCATCGATACGGAGCTTGTTATCAAGCAGCCATACACCGAATACTACAAGCAGGCCAGATACAGCACCGATTACGATAGCACCAGTCGCATCTGCAACATCACAAGGGGCTGTGATTGCTACCAGACCTGCCAGAGATGCATTCAGACACATAGATACATCTGGCTTACCGTAACGGATCCATGTAAAGATCATACAAACCACTGTTGCAATTGCCGGTGAAATGGTGGTTGTTGTGAAGATTGCGCCAAGCTGCGGAACAGATGTTGCTGCCGCACCGTTAAATCCATACCAGCCAAGCCACAGAATAAATACACCAAGTGCACCAAGTGCTAAGTTATGTCCGGGGAATGCACCAACCTTGATGCTTCCATCTTTCTGCTTCTTGAACTTACCAATACGTGGTCCAAGGATTGCTGCACCGATCAAGGCACAGATACCACCAACCATGTGGATACAGTTGGAACCTGCAAAATCATGGAAGCCGATCTGTGATAACCAGCCGCCGCCCCAGATCCAGT
>DHJV01000085.1:0-837 GCA_002404515.1 Lachnospiraceae bacterium UBA4711
GACAAGTCGTATTCCTCCAGTGCCAGCACGATGTCCTCCCGTACCGTGTACTCGTAGCAGTGGTTCAGGATTTCGTCGGGCGGCTGGGAAAGCAGCCACTCCCGATACTTCTCCTGTTCTGCGAACACCTTCTTATATAAGGCGGTGTTCAGTTCTTCGTTTGTCATTTTGCTTCCTCCTTATGTTTTTTGAACAACACGCTTGAATTTCAGTGGACTATGTTCGATATATTCCGTAATCAGGCGTGATTGTTCTTTTGTTTCCGGGTATGCAGTTATGGAGATAGTTTTCTTGCTCCAATCCAGGGTATAGGTGTCGGCAGCCACATTCGTAATGTGATGCGCAGCCAGAAAGTCCCGGAAGTTCTGCATAGCTTCGAGATTATCCGACATGATCACATTTACATAGGTTCTGTCCTTTGACAACTTCTCACTGAACAGGCAGGCCAGTGCACAGCCCACGCCGCCAGCAAGAGAGACGATGAGAATCGCCCAATTGTTGTCACCTGAAACAATTCTCTTTGTTAGCCAGAAATAGATAAAGTCGGACAGTACCACCGCAATTCCGGCAAGTAACCACCGACTTCTTTGAATCAGTATTGTTTTTGTTGTGCTGAGTGCATTGTCAAGCACCTTTGCAAGGAATAGTGCACCATAGTAGATTAGACTTCCCATATCATAAAATCACCCCTTCAATAGAAAAAGCCGCCTGATTTCCTTTGGAAACCAAGCGGCTGCGTAAAGATTATTTGGTTTTGGGTCGAAATCAGATCATCCACACGGAGACAATGTATGTATCAAATACCCGCTCAAAGAGCGTCGGGATTTTCTTCATGAT
>DHJV01000085.1:877-4655 GCA_002404515.1 Lachnospiraceae bacterium UBA4711
TACCTTGCATCTCCTTCTATAATCTCATCCAGCGTTCTCGGCGTGTAATCCATATACGGAATCATGCAACCGACATTGATGAAGTTACCGTTCGGCGTGCCGTAACCGGTAGAGTTCGCCTTTACCTCACGGCGCAGCTTTGCGATATACTCATATTCAATCGTCTGATGGACATGACCGTAGAGCATGAACGCTGTCGAAGCGAAGCTGGCACGGAAGAAGGGGATCGGATAATGACACATCACAACATGCTTGCCGCTGTCCTTGATTTCCTTCAAGTCCGTAATTTCCTGAAACATGCGCTTTGTGGCGGCGCTGAATTGCTTGGGATCGTGATTGCCCCGTATCAGCACCTTATTGCCAGCAAGTGAACCGACAATGGATGGCCACTCGCTTTCCTTTGCCCAGATGAAATCGCCAAGGATGTATACTGTGTCATCGCTGCGTACTCTGGCGTTCCAATTCTCTATGAGCTTGTTATTCATCTCATTGACATCCGCAAAGGGGCGATTATCAAACCGCAGAATATTTTCATGCCCGATATGCAGATCGGAAATATAAAAGTTTGCCAAACGCGCTCCTCCTCATTTCATCACCTTGATAATCAACTCGTTCACATCCTCTGTTGGCTTTCCGGCAGAAAGTAGCTTGTTGCGAAAAGCAAGAAGCGCTTCCCGCAACAGCCGCGCCTCGTCAGGGGACAGCTCAACAATTCGTTTCTCAGCTTTACGGCGAAGCATTTGCAGCACCTCCATTCCTTTCTGCCCCCATTGTATCCGCAAATGCGCATCATGGCAAATGTGCGAATGAAAATCTTCTGAAAAGCGAATACGGCAGCCTGTTGAAAGGCTGCCGTGGATCGACAAACAGGAAGTTAGCGATTTCTTTTTCCGGTATTTTCTGTCCCTCGGATTTCCTCGTGATAGAAATAATCCACAATCACCGGATGTCCCTGCGGGACTCTGCCGTAAGGCATTTCATTATCCACAAAGGGACAATCATACTTCTTAGCCATTTCCGCAGCTTTTACTTCAAGCGCTTCAAAGTAGCTGCGGTTATGCTTGTTATAGATCTCATCGTAAAGCGGTACAAGATCAGGATGTTTTCCGGTGATATAATCCATAATCGTCTTTTTGAAGCCGCCCCGAAGATTGAGGTTTTCAAGCCAGAACAGATCGCACTGATCCTTTACCCGCTCAAAGATGGCTTCAAAATCCGTGATACCGGGAAATACCGGGGATACGAAACAGACTGTACGGATCCCTGCATCATATACCTGCTTCATAGCAGCGATACGCCGTTCAATGCTCGAAGCAGAGTCCATATCGTTCTTGAAATTTTCATCCAGTGTGTTGATCGACCATGAAACGGTCACTCGTCCAAGCTTCTTCAGCAGATCAATATCCCGTACCACAAGATCAGACTTTGTGCAGATCAGAATATCTGCGTCACTGCCGATCAGCTGCTCCAGAAGTTTTCTGGTATTCCCGAATTGCTTCTCCTGTGGATTGTAGCCATCCGTCACAGAACCGATGACCACCCGCTGTCCGGCAAATTTCTTCGGGTTTTTAATTTCCGGCCAATGCTTCACATCAAGGAAAGTGCCCCATTCCTCCGTGTGTCCGGTAAAGCGCTTCATAAAAGAAGCATAGCAATACTTGCAGGCATGTGTACAGCCTACATAGGGATTGACCGAGTAACCGCCTACAGGCAGACTGGACTTGGTCATGATGTTCTTTGTTTCCACCTCACGAATGAGGATTCCATCGATTACTTCTGCCATGATCTCTGTACCTCTAACACTTTATTGAATTCCTCCGGCATTTCCTGAATCATATTTTCATCCCCTATGATAGGGACAAGGTCT
Source organism: Lachnospiraceae bacterium UBA4711 (assembly GCA_002404515.1). Taxonomy (GTDB): domain Bacteria; phylum Bacillota; class Clostridia; order Lachnospirales; family Lachnospiraceae; genus Coprococcus_C. Next base: position 2,745 of record DHJV01000085.1, read on the forward strand.
TCCTTCATAAACACCGGAATGCCGAGCGCGTGTGCCTGGTCCGTCAGAGACCATGCCCACTCCGGCTCCGTATGAATCTTCCTGCTCTGAACCCCGGTCATAGTGCCGACAACGATCCAGTCGATTTTGGAAAGATCAACTGTACCGGGATCGTCGAATAACGGCTCAAAGGTAACATGGTAATGCTTTGCTCTGACGTTTTTCCGAAGGGCGTCAATACGCCACAGTTCTGCTTTCCTCGTCACCGTAACGCCAAACCATACGTTTTCCAGATCGGTATCAAAATCCAGCAGATCGGGGCGCTTGGTCAGGAACAGGAACTGATGCTGTGGATTTTCACGGATCTTTGCAAATACCTTGTCTCTCCATTCCGGCTTCCATCCGGAGAGATCGCTCATGCCGGTAAGAAGAAAGTTCTGCGGACGTTTCTTTTCCATCATCCTGAGCTTACCCGGAAAGAACGCAGGATCAGCGAAGTCATCGATCATATGCCAGCGCTTCACATTGTTGCGGGCATAGCAATATGCACACCCCACTGTGCAACCGATGACGAGATTCATGTTCTGAATCTGATCTTTGATACAAATACTCATGACTTCTGCCACTCCTCAAGATTCTTTCTGATGCGGTCGAGGCATTCCTCAAACCGGGTAATTTCTTTCTCTGAAAACCCTTTGTAGTAAATGCTGCCCATTTCATCAGATACAGAATCGTACTCGCCCTTTAAGGCATGTGCTTTCTCGGTCAGAAACAGGAGTGTTTTCCTTTTGTCCGTTTCAGACTGAACACGGCTTATCAGCCCTTGATGTTCCATTCTTTCCAGCATCGTCGTAAGAGATGTTATCGCTAATCCGCATTTGACCGAGAGTGACCTGATCGAGATTCCATCCTCCTGCCACAGCACATAAAGAATACGCCCCTGGGCTCCATTGAACGCATCAATATTCTTTTCGCTGAGAATCTTCTCAAAAATCCGGTCACCAAGCTGTTTTATTTTGGTGACAAGAAATCCTCCATTTGTTTTCATGCAAATGCTCCTATATAGTAGTTTATAAAATCATACTATATAGGAGTTTTATTGTCAAGAGCTTGTATGTTTGAATAGAGGTGAATTCCGATTTGTCAGCCTCATTCTATCGCACACTCGGTACATTTCCCGGCTTGCGTATCACAGCGGCAATGCGGATGTCCCATATTGCCGCTGTGATTTTCTTTTTAGCGTTCTCTGTCTGCGGATGATTTTTGCGGCTCCTCCTCGCCCCGCTCACCGTCCACGATCTCGTTCTCTCTTTTGTCGAGATTGAGCATCGCATTCAGTTCATTTAGCCGTGCCGATTTAGTTTTCAGTTCTTCCTCCTGGGGAAAGGGCTTCTGTACCTCGGCCTTTGCATTTTCAAGCTGAACCCGCGTATTCTCCAGCTGCTCGACACACGCCGCCATCCGTTCCTCAAAAGCGCCGAGGGTGTTATCCAGTCGCTGAATATTGCCGAAGATGTCCGTGCCCAGCGTGACCGTATGCCGCAGCTGATGAATCAGCGTGATCTTATATTCTCGGCTGAAGGTGTCGAAGGACAGCTCCATATCGAAGCCTCTGTACTGGCCGATGGGAATCGGATCGGGGCTTTTCATGGACTTGCAAAGGCCAAGAATGGCATCGCCGGCAGCCTTCTTTTCTCTTACCGTGCCACCCGGCATAATCATCGGGGAGAAGCCGTCCTCGTTTGGCTCGGTATTTCTTTTGCGCTGGTCAACATCCGCCTGATAGCCCTCAATGCGCTGTTCCAACGACCGAATTCTCTGGGGGAACTCCTTCAGGATTTGATCCTCCAGCGAATAGCGCTGGCTCAGATGGTTGGCCTTGAGCAGCTTCAGACGGGACACATCAATATCCAGATCCATCTTCTCCTTGAT
>DHJV01000052.1:0-746 GCA_002404515.1 Lachnospiraceae bacterium UBA4711
CGACATAACCCGGCTTATCGTCTGGCTTACGCTTTTAAATTTTTCTTCCTGCTTACACATCGAAGCAGCCACCACCAACAAATTCCCGTAAAATCGAATTCGTCGGAATATTCGTCACTTCCATTCCAAGGAAATAATCCAAAAACTTCAACAAACGTTTTGCCTCATAATATTCATCGCACTCTTTTGGTACTGAGAACAAAAGCGGCTCCGCATACTGTTTAATCACACTCAGCTCATAAATCAGTGCAGAGTTAAACATCACATCTGCCTCTTCCTGATATGGGAAGATATATTTTTCTTCGCCACGCCGTACCGACGGCCACATCGCGATCGTCTCACGCGCATCATTTCCTCGTGTACGCGCATCCCGGACGATCCGCCGGATCAGTCTTCCATCTGTCGTAGGAATCCGGTTATGGTCATCAATGTTGATCTGTGTGAGTGCACTAATATAAATCTTGAATTTGCTATCATCCGAAAGACCTTCTGTCATCCGTGGATTTAATGCATGAATACCTTCTGCTACCAGCACATCTCCTGCATTCAATTTAAGCTTTTTGCCTTTGTATTCCTTTCTTCCCTGTTTGAAATTAAAAGTTGGGATTGGGATTTCTTCTCCAGCAAGCAGTTTTTTCATATCCGCATGGAACAGATCAAGATCCATCGCCTCAATACACTCGAAATCATAATTTCCGTTCTCATCTTTCGGCGTATGCTCCCGGTCAACAAAATAATTATCGAGT
>DHJV01000052.1:798-3639 GCA_002404515.1 Lachnospiraceae bacterium UBA4711
GCTGCACACTCAACCGATGTGAAAATGTCGTCTTACCAGAAGAACTCGGTCCTGCAATCAGAACAATCTTCTTTTCTCCCGCGCGGATCATATCGGCGATCTGCGCAATCTGCTTTTCCTGTAATGCCTCATGCACAAGCATCAGTTCCCGGATATCACCCTTTGTAATACACTCATTCAACTGTCCAACGTTGCTGACATCCAGTGTCTGACTCCAGTCATCCGACGTCTTCAGTACAGAAAATAATTTCTCCTGTGGTTCAAACTCCGGTATAATCTCCGGTTCTTCCCGTGTTGGCGCCATCAACATAAATCCTGTATCATATGGAACGAGATCATAACAGGTTATATATCCGGTTGATGGTACCATATACCCATAGAAATAATCCTCATAATCTTCAATACTATACAGGTTTGCCTTAGACACACGTCTGTATCGGAATAAGCGTTCCTTATCAAAGCGTCCCTGTTTTGCAAACCGCTGTACCGCTTCCTCTGTGGAAACCGATTCCTTGATGATTGCGATGTCCTTACGAACCAATTCATTCATACGGTTTTTCACACGGAACAAAATATCCTTTGTCACCGGAACCTCTTCTGACACCATGCGGCCGCCCTCACGGGAATTCTTCAGCAATCTGCAGTAATATCCCTTGCCCAGCGAATACATCACCTTTACACTGTAGCCACTTCCCATAACATCAGAAAATGCTTTTACCATAAGAAATGTCAGACTTCGCTTATACGTATCCATGCCAATTACCGAAGTCTTTTCTACAAGCTTCAATTCTACATCGCGGTCTAACAGCTTTCCCAGCTCACAAAGCTTTCGATTGCAGAATGCAAGCACATACTTCTGCTTATTTTCCTGCATATGCGCGTGCACAAATTCCGTGATTGCCGAAAACTTATCCACCTCATACACTTTTCCGTCCATCGTGACCTTGATTTTTTCCATAACACCCACTCCTTTCACGCGCACCTACAAAATTGAAAATGGTACCCCGACATCTGCAATTCCAATTTCCACATCCATACAATATTCTTTTAGATATTCATACATGATATGCATAAATATATGTTCCAATCCATAATGAGACGCATCCAGAATCGTAAGTCCCATCTCATTCGCATCAATCCCTTCATGATGTCCGATGTCTCCTGTAATCAGGCAGTCTGCCTTTTTCTGTACCGCTTCTGTGATCACACTCTTTCCAGAGCCAGGGCAGATAGCCACCTTCTCTACTGTATCATTTGGATTTCCATACAATATCACATTTTTCAAATCGAATTTTTCTTTAATCAGATCTACAAGTGCTGTTACGGTTACCGCCGTTGGAAGATATCCGACCTCGCCGATTCCTTCTCCATCCTTTGTCTCCTCCAGTACTTCCATGTTCTGAAGTCCAAGCATTGCTGCCGCTTCCTTCGCCATGCCGCCGATCGTATCAAAATTCGTATGCATCGCGTAGCAGGCAATCCCATGTTCCACCAGCTTCAAGATTTTCCGTCCCAGCACAGTCTCATCATTCACGCGATCTATTTTTCCAAAGATCATCGGATGATGGGATACGATCATGTCTACCTTCTGTGCCACCGCAGCATCCACAATCGGTTCTGTCACATCTACAACCAGCATCAGCTTATGAACTTCTTTGTCCCGTCTGCCTACCTGTAATCCTACATGATCCCAATCCATCGCATATTCGACAGGGGCTTTTTTCTCCAGCAGCCGGATTATCTCATCACACCGCATCGTATCACCTCTCATCCTATCCACGGTTCCACACCATCGCTCTCGCAAGCAGCAAAAGTTCCTCTTCCAGCTCCTCCTGCCTGCGTTTTGCAGACGTCGTATCCTGCATGGACAGTCGTTTCTGCAATTCCTGCATTTTATGCTGTTCTTCCATTAAATATTCCCGAAATACTCGATTTTCCTTCCGAAGCAGCACAGGACCATACTTCAGTTCCACATCATCCAGCTGTGCAAGCTTTTCTGTATCTGTATTTTTTATTGCCTTGATTATTGTGTAAAATTTGCCATCTTCCTGTAAAAAATCTTCATCTGTAATTATGTACTGTTCCATTTGCAGATACATTCTGACCGTCTGTAGCTCTGATTGTGGCTGCAAAATCAATCCAATTCCCGCATCCAGATGTGATTTTCCATTTTGTAAAATGGTTTTCATGAGTTCTCCACCCATTCCGGCGAGTACCGCCCACGTTGCCTCACCCGGCTCCATAGCTTCAAATCCATTGGATAATCTTGTTTCTACACTTTTTTCAAATCCATATTCCTGAATATGTGTCTGTGCAATGGAAAACGGTCCTTCTCGAACATCCATCGCTATGACATGCTCTGCCAAGTCATCTCTTACACACGCCATTGATACAAACGCATGATCGCAGCCAATATCCGCCACACATGGTATCTTCCCATGAGACAGACTTTCCCGTTGAAGCATGGCAAGAATTGACCGCATACGATTTGACAATGGTATTTTCTTATCCTGATTCTGCATATTAATCATTGGCATCCAGATAATCCTTCAATTTTCTACTCTTGCTGGGATGTCTCAATCGACGCAGTGCCTTTGCCTCAATCTGACGGATACGCTCTCTCGTAACCTGAAATTCCTTTCCAACTTCCTCCAGTGTTCTTGCACGTCCATCGTCCATACCAAAACGGAGACGCAGCACTTTCTGCTCACGCTCTGTCAGTGTATCAAGCACCTCGTTTAACTGGTCACGCAGCAAGTTACTTGCTGCCGCCTCTGCCGGCACCGGTACATTCTGATCCTGAATAAAATCGCCCAGATGGCTGTCTTCCTCTTCACCGAT
>DHJV01000052.1:3756-3877 GCA_002404515.1 Lachnospiraceae bacterium UBA4711
CTACGGAAATTCCCATACGTTCTGCGATTTCTTCTGGCAATGGTTCTCTTCCAAGCTCCTGCAAAAGCTGTCTGGACTCACGGATCAGCTTATTGATTGTCTCCACCATATGCACCGGAAT
>DHJV01000028.1:0-478 GCA_002404515.1 Lachnospiraceae bacterium UBA4711
AGAGCGTATGATCACGTCAAAATCGGATCCGGTCTTTGGTGGCGTCTATAAGCTGGCTGCTGTGCAAAATGATGCCGGGAAATTTGTGCCGAAGATCAAGATTTCCGAGAATGTTGAGAAGATCACAAATCCGGGAAGAAAGAAGCTGTGGCGTATTTATAGCCGGGAAACCGGGTATGCGCTTGCTGATCTGATCACGATGTATGATGAGGTGGTAAATGGGGATGAGCCATTTGCCTATGTGGATCCGGTGAAGCCTTGGAAGAAGATGAAGTTTGAGAATGTGGATGTGAAGGAACTTCAGGTGCCAATCTTTCGAGATGGAAAGCTTGTTTATGACAAGCCGGAGCTGGATGCAATCAAGGCATATGTCACAGAACAGCTTGATCACCAGATCTGGGAGGAGGAACAGCGATTTACGAATCCACATATCCATTACGTTGATCTGTCGAAAAAACTGTATGAAGTGAAAGAGGAG
>DHJV01000028.1:495-4727 GCA_002404515.1 Lachnospiraceae bacterium UBA4711
GGAGATGCTTTCGCAGGGACAGGGAGAGCCGCACTAAAAAATATTTAAAAATATGCGGTTTCCGTTGACAGAAATTATCAGAAATATTAAGATAATTATATATGTTTCAGGATATGACATAGAATTAGGAGAAAGGGAGAAAACTCTCTACAAAGAATATGAGAAAATTTGACACCAGAACCCAATATTTTCGTTATGAAGTGTTGCGCGAAGTTGCGCGTATGGCGTGGGATGGCACACTGCTCGAAGGAATTTTGGACATTCCGATGAAGATTATTCCGGGTAAGAAGCCGACGATGCGATGCTGTGTATTTAAGGAGCGTGCAATCGTGAGTGAACAGGTCAAGTTGGCTATGGGCGGCAATCCGGACAATGACAATGTCATTGAAGTTATGGAGATCGCCTGCGACGAGTGTCCGGTTGGCGGATACGAAGTCGGACAACACTGCCGTGGTTGTCTGGCACACCGTTGTGCGGACGCATGTAAGTTTGGAGCCATCACGATTGATGAACATCAGAAGGCTCATATTGACAAATCGAAGTGTAAAGAGTGCGGCGCCTGTGCAAAGGCATGTCCGTATAGTGCCATTTCGGATTTCAAACGTCCATGTCAGCAGGCATGTAAGATTGGTGCGATCACGATGAATGAAGATCAGGAAGCAAAGATTGATAACGATAAATGTATCGCGTGTGGCGCGTGTGTATATCAGTGTCCGTTTGGTGCCATCAATGAGAAATCATACATATTACAGGTCATCAATATGATCAAAGACAGTGATCATGGCAAGAACTATAAGGTCTATGCAGCGGTTGCACCTGCGATCGCCGGACAGTTTGTTTACGCGAAACGTGGACAGGTCATCAGCGGAATCAAGGCGCTTGGCTTTGATGAGGTTGTGGAGGTTGCGCTCGGTGCGGATATGACAACCTGGCATGAATCACAGGAGTTGCGGGAGAAGGGTATGCTGACGAGTTCGTGCTGCCCGGCATTTGTAACGTATGTGGAGAAGAATTTCCCGGATATGCTGCCATATGTGTCTACGACATTGTCTCCGATGGCGATGATCGGAAAATATATCAAGGAACAGGATCCAACAGCGAAGGTTGTATTTATCGGACCGTGTACCGCGAAGAAGATGGAGATCCGCAAGGAGACCGTTGCACCATATATCGATAGTGCACTCACCTTTGAGGAACTGCAGGCAGTGCTTGACAGCCGGGAGATCGACATTACGACATTGGAAGAGGAAAGCTTAGAGAATGCTTCTTACTTTGGACGTATCTTTGCTCACACAGGCGGTCTGAGCAGTGCTGTGAAGCAGGGAATGAAGGAACAGGGCGCAGAGGACTTTGAATTGAAGCCGGTTGTCTGTGATGGTATTGAAGAATGTAAGATTGCGCTGCTTAAACTGCGCAGAAACATGTTGGATGGAAACTTCATGGAAGGCATGGCATGTCAGGGCGGTTGTGTCAATGGAAATGGAAATCTGACACATATGGCGAAGAGCCGTATGGATGTAGAAAAATATGGTAAGGAAGCTGCTGATAAGACGATTGAGGGTGCGATATCAGAGTTTCACCTGCAATAAGATGTAACAGGGGGATAAACCGTGGATCAAGTACAGGAAAGTTATGACGAATTTAATTTGAATTTCAGAATAGAAGATACCGTGATCGTAAATCAGACAGAGATGGAAGGCTTTAATGCATTCTTCCTTGGAAACCAGTCCACCTGTCAGCAGAGCGTCGTGGAGGGGGTGCGTGTCTTGTCTTACAAGATTCCGGCAACTCTGCCACTCGGTCAGTTCCTGAAGAAGCAGTTGTACAAGGGCGAGTTCCTTTCGATTCTGTCCAATATACTGAATCAGTTGTTGTACTTTGAAGATCACAACATGCCGATCAAGAAGGTGCTTCTGAATACGAAGTATATGTATATTGAACTGTCGAATCTGCATGTACAGTTGATATACATGCCGATTGAGAAAGAATTTGCAGACTGCAATGTCTGTGAATTTGTACAGAATTTTATCAGCAAGATCCGGTTTGCGGATATGCAGTGTGTCAACTGTGTTGACCAGATCCTGCATTATTTAGACAGTCGGTTAATGTTTTCATTGCGAGAGTTTTATACATTTATTATCGAGCTGCAGAAGGAAGAGATCCTGAAGGACGATATCGACCTCGGCGAGGGTGAGACAACTGTCTTACAGCAGATGAGCTACAACAACATCACTCCATATCTCGTTCGATCCAGAACGAACGCTCTGATTCCAATCGAGAAGACCGAGTTCCTGGTTGGTAAGTCTTCGGAATGTGATTACCAGATTCCAGATAACCGGAAGGTAAGCCGGAAACATTGCAGCTTCCGTATCAGCAACGGAGAATGCTATATCCGCGATGAAAATTCAACAAACCATACCTATGTAAACGGAAAGATGATACAGCCGGGATTTGATGTCATGCTCAAAAATGATGACTATATCCGTATGGGCGATGAAGAGTTCAAATACTGGGTACGATAATCCAATACTTTTTTCATTATTAGGGCTTCATGATGTGTGAACGTCATGGAGCCCTTTCTTCGCAATGGGTAAATATTTATTTACCCATTGCGAAACCAAAGAAATAACTATATAATAAATTTTGTATGTTGATTCTTAAGGTGGGGGTGCAGAAGATGCAGTGTGAATATAATGTACTTAAATTCATAAAAGCAGATGTATGCACAACCGTTCACCCGATCAGAACAAATGTTCTTCGGGGGGGGGGGGGTACTGCTTAGACGATAATTTACTGCAGAATGCAGTTTCTTTGCAGTCGCTGAGAAATCAAGATACAGCATCATTATTTCCATTTCAAAATATCAGCAAACGGAAAAAACTTCATAGAGACATAGTACGAGATCAGGCAGAACAGGGATGCAGGAGCGGTCGCTGTGTGCGTGGTGTTTTTTGCGTGCAATTTTTTGGGTGGAAGGGATAAAAGAAAAGGAGGAAAAAGATGCAAAAAAGGAAAAGAAGAGCATCGGTATGGGCTGTGTTACTCGCACTTGTGTGTGTGATCTCGACGATGTCGGTGTTCAAAGTAGACGCGAAAGCGGAAGATGCGACGACAGCGGATGGTAGATTTAAGTATGCAGATGATCCGGGGACAGGCGGATATATGATTACGGAATATCTCAAAGATGAGGAATCCGTTGAAATTCCGTCTGCCATTAACGGAAAATCGGTAACGGCAATTGGAAAGAATGTATTTAATGGAAAGAGTCTGAAAAGTGTTAAAATTTCTGATACTGTAACAGCAATCGGAGAGATGGCATTTTATAGTAGCGGACTTAAAAGTGTTCAGATTCCAGATGGGGTAACAAAGCTTGGTGATTATGCATTTGGTGATTGTTTTAGTTTGTCATCCTTCAATATTCCAAAGGGGATTACGGAAATCCCGGCATATGCATTTGAGTGGGCTGATATCACATCACTTGATATTCCGTCTAATATCACAAAGATTGGCGAAGGTGCATTTGGATTTTGTGAAAATGTGCCATCATTAACCATTCCGGATTCTGTGACAGAGATTGGTGCAAAAGCATTTCAGAGCTGGAAGGGCTTGAAGTCGTATGAAATACCAAAGAATGTGACGAAGCTTAGCGGAAATGCATTTATGAGCAGCGGAATTACAACACTGACTGTATCGGCTGAAAACCCTGTATATAGCAGCCCGGCAGGCAGCAACGCCGTGATCGAGACAGCAACGAATAAGCTGGTCATGGGAATCTATGGAACGGAGATTCCAAAGACTGTAAAGATTATAGGAAAAAATTCATTTGAGAGCTGTCTTGAGATGAGTATGCTTGAGATCCCATATGGTGTAACGACGATCGAAGCAGAAGCATTTAAAGAATGTGGAAGTTTAACGAATCTGACGATTCCAAAGTCTGTTACAAGCATTGGGGATAATTTATGCTGCTTTACAAATTGGGATCGGAATTTAAAAAAACCGGTTACAGTCGTGAGCGACAAACTGGTTATCAACTGTGTGAAGGATAGTGCGGCACATAAATATGCAGTTGCAAATGGCTATAAGTTTAATCTTATCGAGGATAAACAGGAACCCGTCTATGCAGAAGATATAAAGGTGACTGCAAATGTAGATGAAACAAAGCTGAAGGTCGGAGATACATTTAAGGTAACAGCAACGGTACTTCCGGAAAATGCAACAAATAAGGGAGTTAC
>DHJV01000029.1:0-560 GCA_002404515.1 Lachnospiraceae bacterium UBA4711
AGTTCGGCTTCCGGCATCCAGTCAGTGTGATAATAGCGACTCACCTTGAAGGCATTGCTGCCGGACGCAGCAGCTTCCTTGTAGCCGATCCACGCCTGAGCCTTGCCGTCACAGGTCAGAATAAAGAGGATATGGTACGGGATTTCCTTGTCGATTTGTTTTAGCACCGCTTCATCAAGCTGCGGATCGTTCAACCTCACCTCGAACACTTCAATCTCGGTCACAGCTTCACCCGCAGCAATATTCAGCGTAGACGCAGCCAGCTTATTTCGCCAGTACACCAGCCGGATTTGATCGACAAACACGCGACGCAAAGTAGGGGAAACATCAAGGTTCTCATAGAATTTCTGCTTCGGTATTCTTTTGCCAAACTCCGTAGATGCAGGAAATCCAAGCATCGCAAGCCCTCCTTATTTCACGACTAAGAAGCAAATCAGCTCAAAATCATCCAGTCCCGAAACAGCACAGAGCAGCGCGGATGTCCCGCCGCTCTTGAACAGGCTGTCAATATCGTTTTCTTCTTTCACGTCAATGATGGAATTGATTGCCTCACTCAGCAG
>DHJV01000029.1:607-2049 GCA_002404515.1 Lachnospiraceae bacterium UBA4711
TCGGAGACCTCACCCATTTTGCGTCCGTCATCCGTCTCATCATTGAATCGCTTGCAAAGCTCCGTATAAGGCTTGCCCTTGCCACGGCAGAGCAGGCGCATCGTGTCGAGCAATTTCTTCGGATTGAGATAATCGCAGACGATTTCACCTTCTTCACTGATGTAGACCATGTAGAAGGGGTGAATGCGGTTCCGGTTGTCAATGTTTACGCTGCCATTGATATTTCTGAGGACGAAAATCACACCGGCAGGCGAATCCGCTGTCTGTCCGACAACGGTGTGCAGCCCCTTTGGTGCAGTTTCGATGTCCTCGTGCTGCTTCATGTATTCGAGCAGATCAAGCCGGAACTCGTTAAGTCCCAAATCCATGATGGAAATGCCGCTGGTCATGTCCTCAATGTCCACAACTTCCTCTTGCAGCCGCTTGAGCTGTGCGCGGCGGTATTCAAGATCGCCCTTTTCCTCGGCATTGATCAGGTCATCGTCGCCGGTAGAGGTCATGACCGAAATCTTCATACGGGTCTCCACGCGGCTTTTCAGGTTGATATACTCGTCGAGATCCATATCCGGCCAGAAGTTTACGAGCTGGATATGGTCGTTTCTGCTGCCGATACGGTCAATTCGCCCGAATCGCTGGATAATGCGGACAGGATTCCAATGAATGTCATAGTTGATGAGGTAGTCGCAATCCTGCAAGTTCTGACCTTCGGAAATACAGTCGGTCGCAATCAGTATATCAAGCTCATCGGTACTTCCAGGCAGGAGTACCGACTTTCCCTTGGAAACAGGAGAGAAACAGGTCAGCACTGTATTGAGGTCTGCCCGGAGTTTTGGAATGGTGGTCTTTCCATCAACTGTGCCGGTGATCTCTGCCGTTTCCAGCCCGAAATTCTCTTTTGCAAATCTGCTGACGTTCGCAAATAGATAATCGGCGGTATCCGAGAACGCCGTAAAGATAATGATCTTCTTATTGCCGGGATTGATCGGATGCTCGATTTTCTTCCGGATCAGGTCGAACAGCGTTTGCAGCTTCGTGTCATGCTCCGGCGTGATGTCGGCAATCATGAGGGACAGCAGTTCCAGATTCTCCGCGTCCTTTTCCAGCTCACGCATCCATGAAACATAGTCCATATCAGCGAGGTCAATTTTGACCTTTTTGCCGACCGAGAAGAAATCAGTGTTCTGATCGTCGTAGTCAAAATCCTCTGTGCCGGAAATCTCAGTCAGATTCAGAACGCAGTCCCCAGACTGATAATTTTTGATCGTCCCAATCGTATCGTCGATCAGCTTTTTAATGCGGTCAATCGTCAGACGGAAAGAAGCAACCGAGCTTTCCAGACGCTTGAGAAGGTTGATGCTCATAAGGCGGCGAATGCCTTCTTCACGTCCTTGCTGGGTAAGGCTGTTTCCCTTGTGGTGCGTCATGTCGATGTACTTTGCCAG
>DHJV01000029.1:2198-3043 GCA_002404515.1 Lachnospiraceae bacterium UBA4711
CGCAGAGAAATTGGCGGCAGACGTTCCGGAAATTTTCCGATGTCAGAAGTGTTGTAATACTTTTCAATGTGCTTTCTTGACCGTGCAATCGTCACGCTGTCCAGCAGTTCAAAGAAATCGAAATCCAGCGTCCGCAAAAGCTCATCCGTCGTGCGTCCTTCGGCAGGGAGCTTGCTCCATGCGTTGAAAGCCTTCTGTGCCTGACGGAAAATTTCATCAATGCTTTTGGTCGTGTCGAGCTTTTTGCTCATCTGCGTGGCATCACCCTCGTAGGCAAGCGCAAGCTGATTTTTGAGGTCGATAAACTTGTTGTTGACCGGCGTTGCCGAGAGCATCAGCACCTTCGTTTTCACACCGGCACGGACGACTTTATTGAGTAGTTTCAGATAACGGTTTTCCTTTGCTTCCTCGCCAGACACTTCACCGCCGTTGCGGAAGTTGTGGCTCTCATCAATGACAACGAGGTCATAGTTGCCCCAATTCAGGCGGTCAAGATCAATTCCGTTCGACTGTCCATGTTCGCGGGAAAGGTCCGTATGATAGAGGACATCGTATCGCAGCCGGTCGGCTGCAATGGGATTGTTGATATAGTTGCCCTTGTATGTATTCCAGTTTTCTGAGAGTTTTTTGGGGCAAAGGACAAGCACAGATTTATTGCGGTTCTCATAATACTTGATCACCGCAAGCGCAGTAAATGTCTTGCCGAGACCGACGCTGTCTGCCAGAATACAGCCGTTGAATTTCTCAAGTTTGCTGATGATGGCAAGAACCGCGTCACGCTGGAAGTTATAAAGCATTCCCCAGATTTTACTTTCCTTAAAGCCCGTTGCTTCGTTAGGCAGCTC
>DHJV01000029.1:3159-4171 GCA_002404515.1 Lachnospiraceae bacterium UBA4711
GATACGCCGCAGAGATATTTTCGATCACAATGTCCGTGACCTCTTGCAGTTTTTTCTTGTCGTTCCATAGCTGTTCAAAGAGCTTGATATAGTGGTTTGCGTTCTCAAAGCTCTCTGTCTTCATCACCGTATAATAAGCGTTGTTGCCGCGCTCACAGCCGAGATCGACGGTAGTGAAACCATTGATGGGCATATAGGTACTCTCATCGACCGTCATAAAGCCCATCATTTGCTCCTGCGTGACGTTCGATTTGAAAACTGCCTTGCACCTGATCCAGTCTGCGCACTCTTTCGCAATCGCTTTTTGTGTCAACTCATTGCGTAGCTTTACTTCAAACTCGGTGCCATACAGACTGTTCTCTCTTGAAATGCGGGGAATATAAAACTCCCGCTGCGCCTTTGATGCCTTCTCGGTTACAAATGTCGGGGACGTGAAAATGAAACGCAGTTCGTCAATGCCTTCAAGCTGCTTTTTGAGTTCCTGATACGCATAAATAGAGAAGCAAGCAGCAGCAACGGACATCTTACTGCCTTTGCGAATGCCCGCTTGCAGATCGTCCTTGACGGTCTTGTTAATGTTATCTATAATCTGCATTTCATCACCTCATTGAGACACACCGCAGTCTCTTATTTTTACACTATAGCATGAAGGCTGTACGAAAAACGGGACTCAATCATTTCCCGCTCGCACAGCCTCACAAATATCCCCAATGTCACAGTTCAGATAGTCACAAATTCGCAGCAAGACAGAAAGGGCAACATCTTCCCCTTTGTTGAGCTTGCTCATTGTTCCAGCTGATATTCCGACATCTGCTCTCAGTTGCACTTTTGTTATATCTCTCTGAATGAGCATAACCCAAAGTTTTTTATAACTGATTTTCATGATAGCACTCCTTGTTTTAGCGCAAGCCTTGCAGTTTCAGTATAATCTATTTTATTATAGCACAAAGCCTCGAATAAATCAATAAATTGCTCCGACTATTCACAAAAAAGTTTCAAGAAATCGACTTGT
>DHJV01000110.1 GCA_002404515.1 Lachnospiraceae bacterium UBA4711
CTCCAATTACGCAATCCATCTACATCTTTCGTAAGTTCTCCGTCATTAAGGACATTTTTATTGACAACAATATCCGATGTTAAAACTGCATTTGCTCCATTATCCCATTTTAATCCAGAAATAGTACCATTTACTAATCCCGCAAACCAGTATAACTGACCGGCATTTCCGATCCCATATACATTATCAGAATTCAATACCGCTGGTTCATAGGCATCACAAGCCTTACAGAAACCATTCTCATATGTATGCTCCTGTTCTACCACCGTTTCTGTTACATATCCAATCGGGCAATCCTTACATGCCACATTCTCATAATGCGTCTGGCTGTCTTTGTATGTACCACCTTTTGTCGCTTCGGTATTATGTGTATGTTTCTCATAGCTTTCAGCTCCACGCTCATCCACTTTATAATTTACAAAAATATTTGCACCTTCATTTACGGTAAGTTTATCCAGATTTGTAATACTTGCACCTTCTGCAAATTTAATAGTTCCAGAACTTGAAATCGTCAGATCCTCACATAAGGTCACCGCACCATAGATTCTTGTAGTGTTGTTACTGTTATCTACCACAACAGAATCTGTATAGTTGCTTTTTGTTATCGTTTCGTCCATAAAATTCGTTCTAATTTCACTATTAGAGCAATCAAACTCTCTTACAAATACATGTTCTTCTGCATTAATCTGACATCCAGAACAGCTAATTGTATTTGCGTCTATATGTCCTCCTACATATAACTTTACATTTTCTAATGATACAGTTCTTCCATCGCTACCGCTACCTGCCATATCTATATCACTTTCAACATTTAGTTCTATATTATTTACCGTAAGTGCACCTACGGATATATCATGTTCACAATGCAGTTTAGCTTTGTCCGTACCATTTTCTATGCTAGTAATATAGGCTGCATCAGAATTCTCTGCGTCAATTTTTCCTACGGTATTATCACCATTGATTTGCAGATTCAAATCTCCACCATCATATATGATATTACCTAATTTTGCATTCGTCAGGGTAAGGGTATTCGTAACCGCATTATAACTCCATCCATCACCTTCCGTGGTCTCTGATACTTTGTCTTCAGTTATAATGTCATTATTACCCACACTTAACGTTGTCGGTCTGTTAACTTCTTCCTCCGCCTGAACAGTAAGACTGCCCCATCCTGTCCCCTGTATCACGGACAGCACCATAAAACACGCCAGCAGCCATGCCAGTATCCTTGATCTTCGTTTTTTCATTCCCTCTCTTTTTCGCATATGATCCCTCTCTTTCTTATCTCTGTTAACTACAATCATCATTTCTGCATGATAATCTAATGCACCGTATAAATGCACGCATATTCCTTGTCTCCATAACAAAAAAGCATGCTACTCTGATAATAACATGCTTTTTTTGTAACATATTTTACTTGTTGTGACAACCCTTCTGGGACGAAATGCATTTTTCTGGGACGAACGGTTCCAAATCGACCATTTTTTTATAATAATACCGGCTGGATCTGCTCCTTTGCCAGTGCATATTCTACCGTCTCTGCAATCTTTGTCATATCCGCCACACAGGAATTCGGCTTCTTCTCCGCGTCATCCTGTCCAAACGGAACGAAATAGATATGCTTCATCACCATGAGCTTTCCGATATTCTGCAGATTGATGCCTAGCGCATCGTTCGTGGAAATAGCAATGATCACGGGACGCCCGTTCCGAAGGTGCGACTTCGCCGCCATCAAAACCGGAGTATCCGTGATTCCATTTGCAAGCTTTGCTGCTGTGTTTCCCGTGCAGGGTGCGATCACAAGGGCATCGAACAGCTTCTTCGGTCCGACCGGTTCTGCACCCTGTATCGTGTGAATCGCGCTTCTTCCTGTGATTGCCTCGATCTCTTTCACAAAGGACTTCGCCTCTGCAAACCGCGTATCCAGTTCATAGGCATGCTGTGAAAAAATCGGCGTGATACTCGCCGCCTCATCCCGTAGAAGCTCTATCTGTTTTTTTATCTTTTCGAACGTACAAAATGATCCGGTAATCGCAAATCCCAGATGACAGTCTGACCGCATACCTTATGGCTCCTTTTTGTTAGTCCGAAGGAGTCTCCGTGGCGAGCGCATGCTCGTAGATGCCGGAAGCAATCACGCGTCCTGCTTCCTTTGGATACAGCTTTCCGGGGATACCCAGATAGATATCTGCCCGGATGCCATGTGCCTTACAATACGCAAAATCCGTACCACCCGGACTTGACGCAATATCATAGATGAGAATTGACGGGGAAAACCATTGCAGATGCCCGGCGTCGAGTACCATCGCTGGTATCGTGTTGAACACATAGCTGTATTTGTCATAGGCGTATCGATCCCACTGTGAAAGATTCAGGTATCCACATGCATGCTGCTCAATCTCAGCTTTCAGTTCTTTCCGTCTGACTGCAACATCCACATGTGCCCCGGCTTTTACAAGCGCATCCGCGATTGCTTTTCCGCAATGCCCATATCCAAGTACAAGGCAGTGACTTTCCAAGAGCACGGCATCTCTTCCGGCGATCGACAGGATTCCCTGTGCGGTAAGCTGTGCATTCTCCGTCACCAGCTTTTCTAACTGCAGATATGGCTTACAGGTGATGCCGTTTTCCCGCAGTTTCTGCAGACATGCCGCCGACAGCAGTCCGTGATATAAGATCTGATCGTCCGTCACGTACGCACATAACGCGTCCTCCTCTGCCTCCGAAAGCTTGGGTGCGGTGATCACACATGCATCCGCAACCGGTTCTTCCGGGTTCTCATATACATCATATCCAAGATGATAAAAATATCCGGCGACACTCTCCATGC
>DHJV01000104.1 GCA_002404515.1 Lachnospiraceae bacterium UBA4711
ATCAGATCCAAGAACAGCATGCCACGGCCAACATAACGCTTTGCAATGCTGACAACCAGTCGGAGATTTGCCTCTGCCAGCTTCTGCTTTGCCTTCTCATCGCCGGCTTCCATCCGCTTTGCCAACTCAATCTCTTCCTCAGCAGTCAACAATGGCACCTTACCAATCTCCTTCAGATACATACGAACCGGATCTTCGATGCTGACACCATCTGGTACAGACAGATCAATTTTCTCAATGTCGATATCAGCATCTTCTGCATCATCCAGAATCATATCATCCAAAATTTCATCGTCCTCTTCTGTCTCTGACAAAACAGCTACATGATGTTCATCCAGATAATCAAAAATCTTCGTCATCATATCTGTATTCAGCTCGATATCGGGCTTTCCAACAAAATAGTTGACAATCTCCGTGTCGATCAAAGTATTATCATTTTTCTTCGCCATATCGACAAGATTGTCCAAATGTTCTTTCATCTGGTCTGAATTCATGATGTTCTCACTTGTCGCCTTTGTTGTCTGTTTTGTTTCCTTATCTGTTACTTTCTTTGCCATTTTAGGTTCCATCCTTCCATTGTGATTATATTCTATCCATTCTTTAACGAAATATGCAATTTCGTGAGTCTTGCCTTCTCTGCAATTACCTCCGGCAGTTTCTCCGGGTTATCTGTGATATGTGCAAGCTCATAATCAATTCGCGCCATCTTGACTTTCCTTACCAAATCGTTAATGACGCGTTCCCTTTCATCCTCCGCGATCTCCACATCCAGTTCGGTCTGTAGAATCTTCGCAACCAGCCGTTGTTTTTCTATATCTTCAAACAAATTTACGATTGCTGCCGGATTCACCGTTCCCGTCTCATGGTACTGATCAAATAACCGTTTTGCCACAGTGTGGTAATCTTCATCAACGAAGTCATCCTCCGACAGGATTCCTTCGAGCTGCCGAAACAGCTCCGGCTTTCCAACCATCCATGTGAGCAACAGCCGCTGTGGCTGTGTCTCCCGGTCAGCCGCCTCATCCCTTGCATTCCTGCTTCCCTCTGGAGGCGATGTTGCCGCCACTGGTCTTATAACCGCTTCTGTATCATCTGCCTGTGGCTGCAGTCCCATCGTTCCATACCGCGTTACCATCGCTTTCAGGTCTGCCGCATCCATGTTATATTTCTCTGCAACCGCTTCAATATAACTGTGCCGTACAACCGGTTCATCCAATGCAGACAAGCGTTTCGCTGTTTCCTTTGCAAAGCGGATTTTCTCTTCTGGATCTCTCAGATTATATCCCTGTGCGATACCATCTATCTCAAACACGATTCCGGTTACTGCATTGGCAATCCGTTCCTCAAACGCATCCTTTCCAAGATTATGTATAAACTCATCCGGATCTTTATATGGTTTCAGGTCGATCACTCTGGTAGAGATTCCTACCTCCCGCATAATGCCGATTGCTTTCATCGTTGCTTTTCTTCCAGCCCCGTCGCTGTCATACGCCAGATACACCTCATCGGTATATCGTTTTACGATCGTTGCATGTCCCATCGTAAGCGCCGTGCCAAGGGATGCTGCCGCATTGTCAAATCCCGCCTGATGCATTGCTATAACATCCATATATCCCTCGCACAGGATGATTCCTCTTCGTTTGGATCTGCGCGCAATATTCATTGCAAACAGCGTATGGCTTTTATCAAAGACTGCCGTCTCTTTCGTGTTGATATATTTCGGCAATCCATCCCCTAACACACGACCGCCAAAGCCAACAACCTTTCCATTGATATCCATAATCGGCACCATCGCCCGATTCCAAAACATGTCCTGCCCGCCCCGGCGTTCATCGATGCGTACCAGGCCAGAATCCTTCATCTGTGCATCCGTATATCCCTGTTTCTTCAAATACCGGTACAGATCGTTCTCATAAATATTTGCATATCCCAGCCCAAACCGTTGAATCGTGTCATCCGAAAATCCCCGGTCATGATAGTATTCCAACGCGTGCTTACCGGCCGGAGTCGCAGTCAGTAAATAGTTAAAATAGATCGCAGCTGTCCGGTTCATATCTTTCAAAACCATTTTGTAATTTTCTCTTTGTCGCTGCTCTTTGGAGAAATTCTGTTCCGGCAAGCTAACGCCTGCGCGTTCTGCCAGCATCTTAAGCGCTTCCGGAAATGAGAAGTTCTCATATTCCATCACAAACGTGATTACATTTCCTCCGACACCGCACCCAAAGCAATGATACATCTGCTTATCCCGGTTTACATGAAAAGACGGCGTTTTCTCATGATGAAACGGGCAGCACGCCATATAGGAATTTCCTCGGCGTTTCAAGGTGACATATCCGCCAATCACATCCACAATATCGTTGCGGCTCCGAACCTCTTCAATTACATCTTCTGAATAATACAACTGTCTTCCTCTATTCTTATCGACTCTAATTCTACGTTTCTACGTTTATTCCTTACTCCACGATTTCGGAATAAATATCTTCTTCGCCGTATCAATCGCATAATTATCTGTCATGCCTGCTATATAATCACAGATTACCGTTTCCTTCGGTTCTCCCTGTTCAATAAATCTCTGATATTCCTCCGGAAGCCACACTTCATGCTCCATAAATTCTTCATACAGCATCCCAATCAGGCGCTCTGCTTTCACTTCCTCGCTTTTCGCAACCGGATTGGTATACAGATCCTGAAACATAAATTTACGTAATTCCCGAAACGCCTGCTGATATTCTTCTGGCAAAACCACATCCTCGACATGGCTGCTTGCCTTTACAACTATATGGATCAATGTATTGATCCGATCACGTGTACTATGACCTAACAGGTTTGTACATTCCGCCGGCAGCATTTCTTCTGTCAATATACCTGCACGGATACCATCATCAATATCGTGATTGACATATGCGATTTTGTCTGACAGCCGGACAATCTTCCCTTCCAAAGTTGCCGGTTCACATGCACTACGATGATTCAAAATACCATCTCGTACTTCCCATGTCAGATTCAAACCTGCACCATTTTTCTCCAGGTGTTCCACTACACGGATGCTTTGCTCATTGTGGCAAAATGGTTTGGATGTGTACTTGGAGAGTGCCCGTTCTCCAACATGTCCAAACGGCGTATGTCCCAGATCATGTCCCAGAGCAATTGCTTCAACCAAATCTTCATTCAGATAAAGGGATCTGGCAATCGTCCGTCCAATCTGTGCTACTTCCAGCGTATGTGTCAGTCTGGTCCGGTAATGATCTCCTCCCAGCGACAAAAAGACCTGCGTCTTATGTTTCATCCGACGGAATGATTTGGAATGCAAAATCCTATCCCGATCCCGTTGAAATTCTGTACGCAAATCACATTTTTCTTCCTGCCTTACCCGTCCTTTTGTCCGATCCGCAAAACAGGCACATGTACGATAGATTTGATGTTCTCTTTTTTCTAATTCTTCTCGAATTGTCAATCTTTTTTCCCTTCGTTCTTACCAAAACTCACCTATATAATATATTCCACACTTTTCTCATTTTCCCTTTATTTTTTTACAAAAAAATACGAAACAGCCTACCATAAACTGTTTCGTATTTGTATCTTTGACTAATAAAGCATATTTAGTTTGATCCAGTACCTGATGTGGACGAAGAGCCATTTAACAAGCCGCCGTCAGCCAATGACTGTGCCAAGCCAGTTAAATCATAATCTGCCCATACAGTACCTTCCATATCTTTCTCCGTATCAACCTCGATTGTACTAAGCCACTGTTCTTCCAGTTTATCAAACTGATCATCAACCGTATCACTAGCAACCGCATATGCATAATTCTTCAACAGTTCTTGATCGTGATCCGACTTCATATGAATGACTGCATAGCCAAGATTCTCCTCCAGCACGCCAGAGCAATCACCAGCCTTCATGTTCTCCACCGCTTTATTGACACTATCCGTAAAGCTTCCTACGTAACCGGTTCTCTCAAAATAATAATTGGAAACTCCATATTTTGCTGCAAGGGTTTCTGCATCGCCTCCTGCTTCCAGTTCCTTTAACAGAGCCTCTGCATTTTCCTTTGCCTTTTGCTTTGCTGCATCATCCACATATTTATAGCTTCCATCAGTATTAGTTGCTGGAGTATCATCGTCTGTCGTCTCTACAGTCGGGAACAGGACATAATCAAAAACCATGAAATTATAGTCCTTTACTTTTTCTTCCACATCATCCTGTATTGTCTTACCCATATCATTCTTGATATCGTTTTCAAACTTTGATACATATGTCTGCTCTGTAAAGACCTTGCGAACCACATCCTCTGAGATTCCATATCTTTCCAGCAAACCATCCGGCATAGACTTCAGGAAATTGTTGATTGTGTTATTCGTCGTTTCCATATCACTGTCATCCAGCGTTACATCATTATGCTGTGTAACATCATATAAAATCTTTGTTGTACGAATTAAAGACAATGTCTGTTCCTTGTATGTATCCGGATTTGCCTTTATCGACGCCAGCGTACCATTGTTTGTTACCATTGCCTGAATCGCATACACCAAAAGTTCATCCATATATATATCATAATCGCCAATCACCATGACCTTTGTTGTAGATGCCTCTTCCTGTGTCATCGTTCCAACATTAGACGATTCCTTCTTCGAACTGCTCAGCCCATTACTACAACCAGTCAGCGATACTGCAGCCATGCTCAATGCAAGCAAAGAAGCAACCACTTGTTTCTTTAAATTCTTCTTACCTTTAATCATCTTGGTCCTCCAACCCTTTCTTTATATGCATGTTCTATTTTACTTTTCTTTTCGTCTATCGTCAACTCTTTTCACAGTAAATACACAGAAAGCAATCATTTATCAGGCATAAAAAAAGGACCGCTTACGCGATCCTTTTAAAATCTTTGAAATTACTCCTTTACACCACCAAGAGCAACACCGGCAATGATGTACTTTGACAATGCGAAGTATACAATGAAGATAGGCAATACTGTCAGGAACAATCCAAGGTAGATAACACCATAGTCCTGTCTGAACTGCTCTGAACGAAGAGCCATGATGAACATAGGCAATGTTTTCTTTGCTGTATCTGTCAACATCATAGAAGGTGTATACAAGTTGTTCCATGATGTGATGAAAGCGAAGATTGCCTGTGTAGCCATAGCCGGCTTCATCAAAGGTAATGCAATCTTATTGAATGTAGAAAACTCACCAGAACCATCAATTCTGGCAGCCTCAATAATCTCAATTGAAAGACCTGTTGCCATATACTGCTTCATAAAGTAATATGTAGCAGGCGATGCTGCAGCAGGAAGAATCAGTGGCCAGTAAGAATCATACAGATTGATCTTCATCATGAACTGCATGAAACCGATGATAGATACCTGTGCAGGAATCATCATGATAGCCATAATAAATGTATGAGCCGCATTCTTCAACTTAAAGTTGTATACTGTAAGACCATAAGCTGTCAATGTAGAACAATATACTGTAAGGATTGTAGATGGTACAGAGATAATTGCACTGTGAAGCATAGCGCCCCAAAGTGAAGTACCAACACCTTCTGCCTTTGCCATCAATCCTGAAAAGTTCTTACCAAACTGCGCGAAAGAACCAGGAAGCAAATGCACACCTTGCTTGATTGTGTTTGAATCCAATGTTGAGTTCACGATCATCAAATAGAACGGGAACACACTGATGATACAAAGCAATACACAAATAACTGTTCTAAATATCTTCGTTGCACGAATACGTCCTGAGTAGCTTGCCTCAACTTCTGCGTTTTTAGCCATTATTCGTACACCCCCTTATCGAATTACAGCATGCTTCTGCTTCGGCTGTCTGTCTTTTGTTACAGCGAAGAAGACGATACTGATTACCATTGTTACAAGGAACAGGATAATAGATGAAGCGGCTGCTTTACCATAATCCTTAGATGTGAATCCAAGTGACTTGATCCACATTGTAATTGTCTCTGATGCATAGTTTGGCTTACCATTGAAGGACTGGTCAACGTTGAACAGAGATGGAATATCATACATCTGCAAACCACCGATAGCGGATGTTACCAGATTGTACTGGATAATCGGCTTCAACAGTGGCAATGTAATCTTAAAGAACTGCTGCTTGCTGTTTGCTCCATCTACCATGGCAGCTTCGTAGAGTGATGGGCTGATACCTAAGATACCTGCAATGAGGACGATCATAGAGTTACCATACCACATCCAGAACTGCATGAATGCAATCAATCCGATTGTGCCACCAGGGCTCTCCATGAAGTCATACTTCTGTCCGATGATATGTGCATTTCTAAGCATCATAGCGATAGGACCGTTTGCGTTAAACAAACTATAGAACAATACGGCGATGGAAGATGCTGTGATAATGTTCGGCATGAACATCATGATCTTGAATGCGCCCTGTCCTTTTAATTTTACGACTGTATCTGTAAACCAAGAAGCCAGAAGCAATGCCAAGAGGATCTGTGGAATAAAGTTCAAAACCCAAATCTTCAATGTGTTGCCAATGGTCTTGACTGTCATGGTGTCAAACCATGATACAACCTCAAGGCTCTTTCCAGAACCCTTTGTAGTTGCAAGTACCATTACATAGTTCTTAAGTCCATTAAAGTTTGGACCCTGGAACTTTCCAAGTTTAATCTGGTAATATTCTACAAAACTGAGGTAAAAAGTATAAATCAACGGATACAGCTGGAATACAAAAAATATTAAGAAGAATGGGAGTATGAAGAAGTATCCATACTTACCATATTCAACTGTCTTTTTCTTCATGATTTCACTTCCCCAACCTTTTCATAATTTTTAAACATATTTTTCGCGTCCCCCGTTAGACATTTTACAGGTAATACTGATGGGAGTATTATCTGTAAAATGCCTAACAGCGGTATGTTTTTTTAAATTATGCACCGGGCGTACCCGGTGCATAACCATAAATTCATATCAAATATAGTTTCCAGTAAATTACTCTACTGTAAGGTTCTGGTAACCATCTCTGATAGACTGCTTGATTGCCTCAACAGCGTCATCAACAGTTGAAAGTTCACCTGAGTTGTATGCCTCTGAAGCATTGTCAAGGTAACCATTGAATGTTGAATCGTACTCTGTAGCGTACTGAAGGTTGATCTTCTCTGCATTGTCAGCCCATGTCTGAAGTGGGTTAGCGCCACCAAGAACTGGAGACTCACCCTTACCATCAGCGATAAGCTTAGCAACTGCAGCCTTGTTGTTTACGAAGTCAAGAGTCTCATCTGAGAGCTTGTACATTGTGTCTGTATCACAGCAAAGTGTGTAAAGAACAAGTGCAGCAAGTTCCTTGTTAGGACACTGATCTGTTACACCAAGGTATGTACCGCCCCAGTGATATGTTGTAGGGCCCTGGCACATATTTCTCTTTCCGTATGTCTCAGAACCTTCCTCATCATTGATTGACCAGTAAACAAACCATGTACATCCGAAGTAACCAAATACATCGTCTGTGAAGTCTGTATTCCAGCCATCTGACCACTGAGCGTTGTTGTTTGTGTACTCACCATCGTAAAGCTTCTTAGCGAACTCAAGATACTCTGTGATAACTGGGTCGATGTTAACTGTGTCGTTCTCTACCCATGCAGATGTTCTCTGATCGATAATAGGCTTCTTAGCATCTGAAGGGCCAGAAAGCATCTTGTAACCAGCCTGCTTCATCTTCTCAGCTGTATCAAGGAATGTATCCCAATCCTTTACATATTCCTGAACGTCAGCTGGATCAGATGTTCCGAGAACTTCCTCAGCAATATCTGTTCTGTAAATGAAACATCCAGGTGTTGCCTGCCAGCACATACCCTTAAGCTTGCCATCGATTGTAGCATAGTCAACTGTATACTGGTAAGCGTTGCTGTACATATCAGCTGTAATTCCAAGATCCTCAACAGGAACGATTGACTCAGAATTCAGGAAGTACAGAGCAACATCATCATCACAAGCGATGATTGAAGGTACCTTGTCACCGCCGTTAGCGATAGCATTCTCGATTGCACTCTTGTACTCATCAGATGTTCCGCCAAGTCCAAGGTTCTCATACTGAATGAGGTCAGCATACTGAGGATACTTATCCTTTACATACTGAAGTCTGTCACCAAGCTCTGTATTCCATGAGTATACATAGATTGGATCGCTGTCTTCTGCAGGCATTGGAAGAGCTACCTCTGCGTTTGATGCTGATGCGTCATCTGCTGTAGCGTCATCTGTTGCGGCTGCCTCTGTTGTTGTAGCCTCTGTTGTAGCCTCTGTTGTTGTGTCCTCTTTCTTGTCGCCACAAGCTACAAGAGAAAGTCCCATTGCAAGTGCCAATGACAATGCCATTGCTTTTTTAAATTTCTTCACAAAAAAACCCTCCTTTAATGTGTTTTTGTCATTTTAACCTCCATACTATATCTTCTTCCGAACATTCCATAGATAAATCCTTCTAAAATTCGTATTATCTATGTGCAATTTAAACGAAGCCTACAGCATATCGGCCAAATAAGACTTGTTTGAACCTGTTATTATTCCAGTCTAAGACTGTCGGTTCCTTAGTTAATTGTGAAATATCATAACATACTCCGTCATGACTAAGGTAATTATAGGACATATTTACCAAGTATGCAAGTACTTTTTCACTTTTTCTTCACGATTTTGTGCATTATTACTATAATTTGGAATAAATATGTCAGAATCCGCCTAGTCACCCAGGTATTCCTTAATTATTTTTGCTACGCCGTCCGGGTTATAGGTATATAATCTTGACGGACCAGACATTTCCTCTATCCGGACGTTCTTATACCGGCTGTAATATGCTTTCTTGTCCGCGTTATATTCTCCGACATAGTCTATATCATCCGCATCGCCTGCACTCGCATCGGTTGCTGTTCCATAGACTTCTTTCAGGGCATCCTCATACTCTTCCCGCACAGATGAATCATCCTCGATATACGGTGCCATCAACGGATTGGCAAGTATCACAAGCATCGGTGTCTGCTCCGGCCAGCCCAGTTCTTTCACAACCGCTGCATTATGCACCGCCTGCAGATCCTCCTCATACATATCAGAGGTATAAAAATTCTTTGAGATCAGTGCCTTGCGCACGATCATCTGTTTTTCTGTATATACCGCACCAAAATTGTCCGGATAAACGCTCTTTACATATCGTTGTCCGCCAATCGCCGCGAATTTCACCATCAGATAATTGAAGAAACCGCAATACTGCTCCTCAGTCACACCATCAAAATCGTCCGCCACTGAAATATTGATTCCAATAATTGACTCGACCTCATCCGGATATTTGTCCGCCCAATAAGTTGCTTCCAGTCCCGCAATGCCATTCGGCACAAGTACATATGGTCCTTTCACATTTACTTTTTCCAACGCTGTCCGAAGTTCTGTGACAATGCTCTCAATATCTTTATCTGTCTTCGTTGTATCACTGTAACCAAATCCGCTCCGGTCAATATACACAAGACGATACTCCTGCAGTTTTCCAAACAGTGGCTCCAGTGCAACCGAATCATCTGTGATGCCGTTGCTATGAATAAAGACCAGCGTTTTATCTGCATTTTCATTGCCATCGACAATCACATGCACGGAATATCCTCCAACATCTACCATCTGCCCCCGTGGATTCAGATATCCACGTTCATCTGCCAGCTTATTTTTATGGATCAAAAACAGCACACTGATCACCAGGATGTTGATCGCAATCGCGGCTCCAAATATAATAATAAAGATTTTGAAAAACTTATGAAGGAATTCTTTAAACTTCTTTTTTCCTTTTGGATTTGCTTCTTTTTTCACGTTTCTATTCCCTTTTCCTTTATTTTGTTGCATTTTGCATACCTATATATAATAATGTAGATTATTTGAAAAGTAAATAGTTTTCAGATGTGTGATATTTATTTCACAATTTTACACTTTCTCCCGCACCGCTTCTATGTTAATATAATAGATAATTTTATTTTTAGGAGGAATTTCCTTTATATTTTATATAAGGAACAAGTATAAACATGAGCAAACAGGAACTATCAAAATCCGCAGCCGGTGAATCCGAGACTGTCAACGCAGATATCATTGAAGAAGCCAAAGAATCCCCGTCAGATGAATCCGCAGCAGAAGATGCAGAAGCAACCGGAGTTGAAAAAAATCCCAAAGAGAAAATGCCGACTGTCAATACCGAGGACAACCTCGAATTGCACAGTTTAAGCTTTCGTGACCGCCAGCGCGCCAAGCGTGCGCGTATCAAGGAACACATGGAAGGCATGACAAAAGGGCAGAAATTTGGATATATTCTCTCTTATTATAAGGGAAGAATCATCCTCGGTCTGATCCTGCTTGCGGTCTGTATCGCGATCCCGGTTACAATCTATAAAAAGAGCCGACCGGTTGCTTTGTCTTACTGCATCGTCAACTCACCAGAGCCTTCCGCAGTAGACACATCCTTCGCCGATGAATATCTGGATTTTTATAATCTCACAGGAGCTTACCAGATTCACAATGATCTGACGGTACACCTTGACAAGGAGACATACCTTGAGGAATATTCCCAAAATTCCAGTGCATCTGTCTACACAGAGCTCCCGATGCTCTGCTTTAACGGATATTACGACGTCATGATCATGGACGAAAAAGGACTGGAATACTGCGCAATGCAGGAAATCATCTATCCTTTGCGGAACTATCTCCCGGCCGAGATATATTCGGAAATAGAGCCCCGCATCTGTACCGCAGACGATAACGACGGCGTCAATGTTCCTTTCGCGGTTGATATCAGCGATACAGATTTTGCAAAGGGATTAAATCTTGGTTATGACAAAGTATACCTGGGTTTCCCCGGGAACACAGAACGCAATTACATCAACGCAAAACGGATGTTGAAATTCATCCTGCATCTGGATATTGATACAGAAACAACCTATTAGTAAAATGATGCATCATACGTCTCTTTGTTATCACTTACGTTCGCATAATAACAAAAGCATGGACAGTTTTCTCCAGAATCCTGTCCATGCTTTATTCTTGTCACATCATTCGATTTTCATTTTTCTGATCAGTCCTGATCATCACTCGCCATATTCATGATCTGACGTTTTCTTGCAAGTTCATCGTTGGCAAGGTATTCATCATAGGTCGTCTGTTTGTCGATCAGACCTGTGTTCGTAAGCTCCATGATACGGTTTGCTGTTGTCTGTACAAACTGGTGATCCTGACATGCAAAGAGACAGACACCAGGGAACTTGATCAGTCCATTGTTTAACGCTGTAATACTCTCCATATCCAGATGGTTTGTCGGCTCATCGAGAATCAATACATTGGAGCCCATAATCATAAGCTTCGATAACAGGCAGCGCACCTTTTCACCACCGGAAAGTACCTTCACCTTCTTCACGCCATCTTCACCGGCAAATAACATTCTGCCAAGGAATCCACGCACATACGTCGCATCCTTATCGTCCGAATACTGTGCCAGCCAGTCTGCGATTACAAGATCATTATCAAATTCCTTCGTATTATCTTTCGGGAAATATCCCTGTGACGTTGTAACGCCCCACTTGTAACTGCCCTCGTCCGGTTCTTCTTCTCCGGCAAGGATACGGAACAGTGTTGTCGTTGCGATCGTGTTTGGTCCGACAAACGCGATCTTATCATCATGTCCGACTGTAAAGGAAATATTATCAAGCACCTTTACACCATCGATTGTCTTCGAGATATTCGATACGGTAAGAACCTCATTTCCAATCTCTCTCTTCGGGCGGAAATCAATATATGGATATTTACGGCTGGATGGACGGATCTCATCAAGCTGGATCTTCTCCAACGCACGCTTTCTGGACGTTGCCTGCTTGGACTTTGAAGCATTTGCAGAGAAACGCTGAATGAAGTCCTGCAACTCCTTGATCTTCTCTTCCTTTTTCTTATTTGCTTCTTTCATCTGCTTGATCATGAGCTGACTGCTCTCATACCAGAAGTCATAGTTTCCGGCATAAAGCTGAATCTTCGCATAATCAATATCTGCAATATGTGTACATACCTTATTCAGGAAATAACGGTCATGCGATACAACAATAACTGTATTCTCAAAGTTAATCAGAAACTCTTCGAGCCATGCAATCGCATCGAGATCCAGGTGGTTGGTTGGCTCGTCCAGAAGCAGAACATCTGGATTTCCAAACAATGCCTGTGCCAGAAGCACCTTGACCTTCAGGTTACCATCAAGCTCGCTCATCATTTTATAATGAATATCTGTGTCGACACCAAGTCCATTCAGGAGGGTTGCTGCATCACTCTCTGCGTTCCAGCCATCCATCTCTGCAAACTCCGCTTCAAGCTCTGATGCGCGGATACCATCTTCGTCTGTGAAGTCTTCCTTCGCATAGATGGCGTCCTTTTCCTTCATAATGTCATACAGTCGCTTATTTCCCATGATAACTGTGTCGAGTACCATATACTCATCATATTTGAAGTGGTCCTGCTGCAGGACAGACAGGCGCTCACCGTCGTTCATGATAACTTCACCGCTTGTCGGCTCGAGTTCGCCGGAAAGAATCTTCAGGAAGGTCGATTTACCGGCGCCATTTGCGCCGATCAGACCATAACAGTTTCCCTCTGTAAACTTTATATTTACATCCTCAAACAAAGCCCGCTTTCCAAGCCGCAGGGTTACATTATTTGCACTAATCATATTTTTTTCCTTTCTTTTCTCATCATACAAAACCGTTTTATCTGCTTTGCCCAGATAAATCCACAATGAGTATATCAACCGCCCCCTTTTATGTCAAGCGTTATGCCACATCCGGATGCAATCCAGATCCGTTCCTGCCAGTCATGGCGCAAAAGCAGTATATCCACATAAGAAAAAGGGACTTTCGAAAAAGTCCCTTCGTTCCTTATAAATCTTTTACAATTGGATCGTACAGATCCAGTCTGCAATGCTCGTCCTCTGCGAAATGTCTGCAATTCAGGCAGCTCTTCTCGTCCTCCGCTACATTGCAAAAGCAAGATTTCCGTTCGCTCTTGTCATAAGCGCTGCAACGCTCTGCTACTTCTCTGTAAACTTCTGCTCCAGCTCGCATACAATATCCTCCTTCTCTGAACTGTTTTCGTTACAGTTCACGGATAGTATGCGCCAGATCCTCTATTTTTATGCCGGATTTGCAGCAAGCTGTAACAGAGAATACATTACCGCGAGACATACTATATATGAATATGCACAGTCGAGATTCACATTTCCACGATCATGTATATAATGTTCGTGTTTTTCTTTGACGTAGTCAAGCAATTCCTGTACGGAATGAATCGTCGGCAGCATCCGCTCATCATACTGCATCTCTCCAGACTCATATCTGTGACGCACAAAGCTTCGCATGCGGTATTTTAGATCCTCTTCATAACTGCAATGATCTTTCAGCGTTCCCGGATAATGTGCATTGTGCGGGTATGTAAAATAATCTGCAATATAGTGCAGCACCACGCCCATCCGAATACTCGATAAGATTGAAACGCCTTTTCTCTTTGTTTTGTAATGCTTCAAGAATCCAAGCATCTTCTTTTCACACACACCAAACGTATCCTCGATACAATGACGTCTTGTCAAAAAAGAAGGTGTACAATCTGGAAGTATGCTTCCCACATACAGGGATAAGCGATGTCCGAACCGCTGTTCCGCGGACAGTCCGTGTACAACACCTTTTGTAAGCGATATGTGTGATTTCTTACGCATCCAATACCTCCTTTGGTTTTTAAACCTATCTACGTTTCTCCCATGTCATGCCTGCTCCGATTTTTCGTGAAACAATATAACGCGGGCGGCATTTAACCTCCTCATAAATCTTCGCAATATAATATCCTATGACGCCCAACCCCATAAGAATCAGACTGCCCATAATCAGAATAACCAGGATCACTGTCGTAAATCCTTCCACTGCATGACCGGAAAAATAATTTACAAGTGTCTGTATGCCTAGTATAACCGCAAACAGAAACCCAAGTATACCGGTAATTGTTACCAGTGTCATCGGTGCTGAAGAAAATGATACAATATTCGAAATTGCATAGCGGATCAGTGACTTCGTCGACCATTTTGACTCGCCAGCCTCCCGTTCCTGCACATCAAACTCCACCGAAGTTGTCCGAAATCCAATCCAGGAAGATAACGCTCGAAAAAAAGCATTCCGCTCCGGCATTGCAAGCAATGCTTCCACCGCGCGCCGATCCATCAGTTTGAAATCCGACGCTCTGGACATATCAATCTTGACAGCTTTTGAGATCAGCTTATAAAAAAGTCCCGCGCTTAATTTATGAAAGACACTTTCCTTTCCGCGCGTTCGTTTCACGCCCTCGACAACTTCATATCCCTGCTGCCACAATCGATACATCTCCACGATTGTCTCCGGTGGATGCTGCAGATCGCAGTCCATCACAACGACGCAATCGCCACCTGCATTCTCCAGTCCCGCCATCATGGCAGATTCTTTTCCGAAATTTCTGGAAAAACGAACTCCATTGACATGCCGGTCTACTTTTTGTGTTTGTTCTATTTGCTGCCATGTTCCATCTCTGGAACCATCGTCTACGAATATAATCTCATAATCAATGGCTTCTTTTTGTAAAATTCTGCCTATGGTTTCTGCCGCTTTCTGAATCATTTTTTCTTCATTGTAGGCAGGCAATACGACTGATAACATCTCTTCACCGTTTACACTTTCCTGTTTGTTTTTACTAACCCTATTTTACCACATTTCCTGTAAATAAAAAAGAGGCAGACCAAGTTTCTACCTCTTTTTAACCATATTTTCACAAATGATTACTCTGCAAGTGCTTTGAATGCCTCATCAAGATCCTCAATGATATCATCGATATTTTCTGTACCGATAGAAAGACGGATTGTGTTTGGCTTGATTCCCTGATCCAGGAGCTCTGCCTCGTTGCACTCTGAATGTGTGGTTGATGCCGGATGAATTGCCAGTGACTTCACATCAGCTACATTTGCAAGCAGGGAGAAGAGTTCGAGGTTATCGATGAACTTCTGTGCTTCTGCAGCACCGCCCTTGATCTCAAATGTAAAGATTGATCCACCGCCATTTGGGAAGTACTTCTTGTAAAGTGCCTGCTGCTCTGGGTTCTCAGAGATTGATGGGTGGTTTACCTTTTCCACCTGTGGCTGATCTTTCAGATACTGTACAACCTTCAGTGCATTTTCCACATGACGCTCTACGCGGAGAGACAGTGTCTCAAGTCCCTGCAAGAAGATGAAAGAATGTACCGGTGAGATTGTTGCACCTGTATCACGGAGCAGGATAGCACGGATGTAAGTTGCAAATGCAGCCGGAGCTGTATCCTTTGCAAAGCTGACACCATGATAAGATACGTTTGGTTCTACCAGCCACGGGAACTTATCCGCAGCCTTAAGCCAGTCAAATTTACCACTATCAATGATCACACCGCCGAGTGTTGTTCCATGACCACCGATAAATTTCGTTGCTGAATGAACGACAATATCTGCGCCATACTCGATTGGTCTTACAAGGTATGGTGTTGCAAATGTATTATCGACAACAAGCGGAATGTTGTGTGCATGTGCGATCTTTGCGATACGCTCAATATCTACAACCTCTGAATTTGGATTTCCAAGTGTCTCGATCTGAACCGCCTTTGTGTTTGGCTTGATAGCTGCTTCAATTGCATCGTAGTCAAATGGATCTACGAAAGTTGCCTCGATACCATAATCCGGAAGTGTATGTGCAAGCAGATTGTAGGTTCCACCATAGATATTCTTAGCTGCTACGATATGGTCACCTGCATGTGCCAGTGCCTGGAATGCATATGTAAGAGCGGCTGCTCCGGAGCCAACTGCAAGTGCTGCGACACCACCTTCGAGTGCTGCGATACGCTTCTCGAATACATCCTCTGTCGGATTTGTCAGACGTCCGTAGATGTTACCTGCATCCTTCAAGCCAAATCTGTCTGCTGCATGCTGGCTGTTGT